>JAFXRX010000065.1 GCA_017526045.1 Opitutales bacterium | reverse complement strand
GGTTACGAGGTTAAAAATATTGTTCGACCAATTTTGGACTGTAACGTACTGGATTTTCGCGCCCTTCAGCGCGACAAGCTCGACGACGCCCGAGTGCAGCGTGCTCGTCTCGAAGCGCGGGGCGGTGCAGCCTTCCATGTACATAAGCTCCGCGCCTTCGTCGGCAATAATCAGCGTGCGCTCGAACTGCCCGAAGCTTTCGGCGTTTATTCTGAAATACGCCTGCAGGGGCTGCTTGACTTTCACGCCCTTTGGCACGTAAATGAAGCTGCCGCCCGAAAACGCGGCGGAGTTGAGCGCGCTGTATTTGCTGTCGCCGACTGGCACGACCGAGCAAAAATACTTTTTAAAAATTTCGGGGTATTTTTTCAGGCCTTCGTCGGGGCCGACAAAAATTACGCCCTGCTCCGCCAAGTGCGCCTTCATGCTTGAATACGCCGACTCGGAGTCGAACTGCGCGTCCACGCCCGCAAGAAATTTGCGCTCCTGCTCGGGGACGCCGAGGCGCTCGAAGGTTTTTTTCACGTCTTCTGGAACGTCGTTCCAAGAGCGCGAATTTTTTTTGTCCTTTGCCAGATAGTATCGGATTTTTGAAAAGTCGAGCTCGTTGAGCCGCGAAGTCGCCCAGTGCGTCGGGTTTTCTTTTTCGCGGAAAATTTTGAGCGCGTCGAGGCGGAATTTCGTAAGCCATTCGTCCTCGTTTTTGACGCGCGAGATGTAGCGCACGGTTTCTTCGTTTATGCCCACGCCCGCGTCGAATGCGTAGTTTTCGGCATAGCTGAAATTGCCCGCCTCGGAGGAAAAATCCAACTTGTCCGAATTTTTTTCCATTACTTTTTAAAGTTTTCGTACCCGCTTTTTTCGAGCTCCAAAGCAAGCTCCGCGCCGCCTGTTTTTACGATTTTGCCGCCGAACATGACGTGGACTTTGTCGGGCTTTATGTGGTCCAAAAGCCTCTGGTAGTGGGTGATTAAAAGCACGCCAAGCCCGCGCGCGCGCGCGGCGTTGACGCCGTCGGAGACGATGCGCAAAGCGTCGATGTCAAGCCCGCTGTCGGTTTCGTCGAGGATTGCGATTTTGGGCTTTAGCATGAGCATTTGAAGAATGTCGCACCTCTTTTTTTCGCCGCCTGAAAAGCCGACGTTCAGCCCGCGCGAGGAAAACGACTTGTCCATGCCAAGCTCCTGCATCCTCGCGTAAAGCTCCTTGTAAAACGTCGGCGCGTGGATGTCTTCGCCCTCCGGAAGGCGGGCTTTAAGGCAGGCGCGTATGAAATTTGCGATGCTTACCCCCGGGATTTCAACGGGGTACTGGAATGCCAGAAAAAGCCCCTCTTTTGAAATTTCCTCGGGCTGCATGCCGATTAAATTTACGCCGTCAAGCTCGGCTTTGCCCGACAAAATCTTGTAGTCCTTGTTGCCCGCAAGCGCCTTGCTAAGCGAGCTTTTGCCCGTTCCGTTGGGCCCCATAACCGCGTGCACTTCCCCCTGCGGAACGTGCAAATTAAGCCCGTCGACAACCCTGTTGCCCGCGACTTCGACCGACAAATTTTCGATTAAAAGCCCCTGTTTCATAATCCGCCCTTGCTCTTTGGTAAATACGGTCTTTCAAACGCCTCGTAAAAATCGTAGCCGCCTGAAAAATCCTCGATTTTGTCGTCGTCGGTCTTGCTCATTTCGCCGACTTTTACCATGTTGAAAACGATTTGCCCTATGTCGGCGCAATCCTTTACGCCCCACTCCTTGAAAAGCTCCGCCGCCATCGGCCCGAAGGTTTCGAGCGCGAAGACCCTGCAGCCCTCCAAAAGCTCCTCCGCGCTGACGTGCGAGCCGTTCTTGGCGTCGGGATTTTTTTTATGGTTTTTCACGGTGTAGTCCAAAGCCATGCGCACAAACACGTACGCGCCCACAGCGTAGCGTTTGTCGTCTTTTAATATCGCCTCGATTACGCGCTGGAAATCTCTTCTGGACATAGACAAAATACTTTAAAAATAAGCAAAGAAATTCATCAGACTAAGATGTTCTTTCAATAAAAAAATCGGCACATTTTTTTATGTGCCGACTTTTTTTGCAGAAAAATTCCCCGAAAATTTAGCATAAATAAAGCGCGTATTTTACGCCCAAAATCAAAATCGCAAGCGTAAGCGCAAGCAAAATCGAGGCGTATCCGCGCCCGAAGCCGCAAACCGCCCCCTCTTTTGCGGGCTCGCAGGAGGCTCTAATCCACTTGAAATAGTAGTAGATTGACGCGGCAGAGCCCAGTATCAAAACAAGCATGAGCCAGTAAAGCCCCGCAGCGTACGCCAAAACAAGCACAAGCAGCTTTGCAAAGAACCCCGCAGTCGGCGGAATGCCCGCAAGGGAGGCGAGCGCGACTGTCAAGGAAACTGTTGCAAGCGGATTTTTTTGGGAAAGCCCGTTGTATGCGCAAATATCCATATTGTAGTCGCTCTCGGAATAATTGAGGCTTTGCGTAAAGAACACGGAATAGAGCGCGAAGGCGTACGCCAAAACGTAGAAGACAAGCGTAAGCGAAATCATATTCGCGTTTTCAGCTCCCAAATTTAAAAGCACGACAGCCGAAGTCAAAAATACGAGAAGATAGCCCGCGTTTGCTATGCCCGAAAAGGCGATTATTCGCTTGGGATTTCTTTCGGCAATGCCGCCGAAGTTGCCGACGATTATGCTTAGGGCCGCGCTGAGGCTCAAAATATTCACAAGACTTGAGGAGTACGGAAGGCTTATGAGCATTTTGTACAAGACAAAAACCGCGGCGGATTTCGAGGCTACAGCCAAAAACGCCCCGACGGGAAGCGGGGAGCCCTGGTAGACGTCGGCAGACCAGAACTGGAACGGAAACGCGCTAAGCTTAAAGAACACAGCCGATATTGCCAAAACCGCGCCGACGCCGAAAAGCGCGCTGCCCGCGCCCTCTGTGAAATTGCCGAAATAAAGCATGTCGGAGCCAATATCAAACGAAGCCCCGTAAATAAACGCGATGCCCAAGAGCAAAAACGCGCCCGAAACTCCGCTTGCAATTATATAGCGTATGGAAGCCTCCAAATTTTCGACCGTGCGCCTGCCCCACGCGATGAGCGCGTAAAAGCATATCGCGGAAGCTTCGAGGGCGACGAATGTCAGCATTAGATGCTGGCTTCTTGAAAAAATCGAAAGCGCGGCGGCCGCAAACATCAGTATCCCGAAAAATTCCCCCGCGTTTTTAGTGGCGAGGCTTTCGAGGTAGCGGGCGGACATCGAAACGCTCAAAATTCCGCAGAAGACAAAGAGCGCGGTGCACTCCGCGCGGGAGGAAAGCGTTTCAAAAAACGCGCTTTCTTTGCCCGCGAAAGCCAGGGCTGCAAGAGATGCCGCAAAGCCCAAATACGCAAGCATTCGGCAGGCGATTGGCGGAAATTTTTTGAACGCCCCCGCCAAAATCAGCAAAACGCCAAAGCACGCCAAAATTGCCTCGGGCAGAACCGCAAGCCAATCAGCCGATGTTGCAATAAATCCGTTTGAACTATCCATAATTTTATTTTGCAGATTTTTGAGTTAAATTGTACGAGGCAATGTCCGAGAGAGTGCCGTTGAGCGGATTTGTGATAAGCCGCGGGCAAAAACCAACAATTACAAGAGCCGCAAGCAAAATCAAAACCGCCGCCCTCTCGCGCCAGGAGATGTCGCGCGCGCCGCGGGTTTTCACATTTTCGCCCTCGCCGCCTAAAAAGATGTTTGCAACAGCCCTCAACCCGTAGATTGCCGAAATTATTATCCCCAAAACGGCAAGCGCGCAAAACGCCGCGCTATAATTCCAAAGGGAAATAAACACGCAGAATTCGCCCCAGAAATTCGCAAAGCCGGGCAGCCCTATGTTTGCCATGATGGCCGCCGCAAAAAGCCCCGCGCAAACGGGCATCTTTTTGTACGCTCCGCCCAAAAGGCGCATGTCGCAAGTCGAAAATCTGTCATTTACAATTTCAGCAAATATAAAAAGAGCCGCAACGCTCAAGCCGTGGCCGAACATTATCAAGACGCAGCCGCCCGCTCCCAAAACGCTCATAGAGGCAATGCCCAAAAAGCACAAGCCCATGTGCGAGACGCTCGAATACGAAACCATCGCCTTGAAGTTTGTCTGCGCCATTGTGCATAGCCCAATGAAAATTACGTTGAAAAGCGCAAGAGTGGCGACGACTTTCAAAGCCGAAGCCGCGCCCACGCCCAAAAGCGGAATTGCAACCTGTATTAAAACGTACAAGCCGAACTTTTTAAGCACGCCCGCATGCAGCATCGAAAACGCTGTCGGAGCCTGCTCGTATGTTTTCGGCGCCCAAGAATGCAGCGGGAAAAGCGAGACGAGCGCGCCCAAGCCGACGGCAAGCACCGCGAAAATAAAGCCCGCGTCCTTCGGGTTTACGGCGTTTGCGCCGAACGCCTCCACAAGCTCGGGCAGGTTGAAAATAAGCGAGCGAGTCGCAACAAAGGCAAGGGCGATAATTCCCAAAAGCGCAAGAAGCGCGCCGAATGTAAGGTATATTGCCATTTCCATTGCGGCAGCCCTGCGCTTTTCGCCGCCCCAGACGCACATCGCGATAAACGTCGGCACGAGCGCAAATTCGTGGAATGCGTACATCCACAAAATGTTTTGGCTTGCGAACATTCCCATGAGCCCGCCCTGCATTGCAAGCATGCAAAGAAGGTAAGCGGTTATGTTTTCGATTTTCTTTGGGCTTGAAAGAGTCCAGACAAACGCCGCAAAGCCCACAATGCCCGCCAACAGGTACATCGCAGCCGAGACGCCGTTTAAGCCCAGCTGCCCGAAAACCGAGTCCGCCGCGACTTGGCAGCCGCAGAAGCATTTCCAAAAGCTTGCAACGGAGCTAAAAAGCGAAATCGCAAAGCCCGCGGCTGCGATAGTTTTAACCAAAAACCCGCCGGCTTTATAAAATGCCGCGATTGCAAGCGCGCAAACAAGGGGCGCGTAAACGCCCGAAACCAAGAATATTTCAGAAATTTCCATAGTCTTAAAAAGCCAAGATTAAAAACGCCGCCAGAACGCCAACGAGCATCCAGACCACATAGTTTGAAACCCATTTGAAATGCCAGCCCTTGAATGCGATGCCCGCCAAGCGCGAAAGCGCCGCAATGCCCTTCACACAAAAGCCCTGGATTAAAAGCAAATCGAGCGCGTTTAAAAGTATCGCAAACCTCTGCTGTACTTTCAAAACGTAATAGTTGTAGATGTCGTCAAACCAGCCGTGCTTTTCCAAAACATGGTAGGTAACCGGGCGGTTTTGCTCGAGCTTGTCGGCTCCCTTTCCGTACAGAAAATACGCGGCAACTATCAAAATGAAAGTGCAAAGCAAAATCGACCAGCCCGCCACGCTGAACAAGAAGTCGCCCTCGATTGCGCCGTGGTATTTGCCCCAGCCAAAGTCGCCCTCAATAAAGCGCGAAGCGGATGTCGGAATCAGCCCCGACATCTTGCCGCCAAGCCACATAAAACTTTTCGAAACCGCGCCCCACGCGCCCGCAAGCGAAAATACGCCCAATACAATTAAAGGCAGCGTCATAGAAAGCGGGCTTTCCTTAGCCTCGGCAGCCTTTTGGCTCAGGGGCTTGCCCATAAACACCGCAAAGAAAAGCCTTCCCATGTAAAGCGGCGTAAGAAGCGCGGCGACCAAGACCATCGCAAATGTGGCAATCTTAAACGCGGCGGAAGAGCCCAAGCCCAACAGAGCCGAAACGTTTGTAATTCCGTTTTGCGAGAAGTCGTCGAGAATGCCCAAGAGGGAAATGTTTACAATCATTTCCTTGCTGTAATAGCCCGCGAAAAACGGGATTGAAACAATCGAGCACGAAGCCAAAAACGCCGCGGTGGCGGTAATTGGC
>JAFXRX010000064.1 GCA_017526045.1 Opitutales bacterium | reverse complement strand
CTGGCATTTTGTCGAGGTATCCCGCATGCGCGGAAGTCCGCAAAATTCTGCGCGCGGCGCAGCGCAAGAGGGCGGGCAAGCCGAACCCCGTCTTGAATTTGTTCGGCGCCATAACAGGCTCGATTTTCGCGGCTAAGGCCGCGGGTCTTTCCAAAAAAGGCGAAATCGCAAAAGTCTTGGAAGACGGCGAAAAATTGTTGATGTCGAACCCCTACAACTCCTTTGTTTTAAACGCAATGGCCTCCGCATGCGAGAAGGCGGAATACTGGTCGACGGCGGCTCTATGCTACCAGCACATCGCGGACGCCAGCCCCAAGAACACTAAAAATTTGATGGCTTGGGGCAAGGCTCTTTTAAAGAGCCTCAAGCCAGACGAAGCCATGAGCGTCGGCGAGACGATTTTAAGGGCGGAGCCGATAAACGGCGACGCGCAAAACCTCATGCGCGAAGCCTCCGTAATCAAGACGATGCTCAAGGAAAAGTGGGACGAAGAGGGCGACTTCCGTTCGAACATCAAAGACTCCGACGAAACCGCAAACCGCGAAGCCGAAACGCGCATCGCAAACGACGAGGAAACGCTCAAGGCAATCGTCGAGCGCGAGAAAAAGCAGCTTGAAAGCGACCCCGAAAACATCAATTTGTACCGCGACGTCGCCCAGCACTTGCGCGCGCTCAAGCGTTTTTCGGAGGCTTTGGAATTTATCCGCAAGGCCCGTACGCTGCCCATGGGCAAGGCCGACACGATGCTCGAAAAAATGGAGCAGGACCTTGCCATTGGCGACATGGAGCTGCGCATAAATTCCGCAAAGGAAAGGCTCGACGCAAACCCCGCCGACGCCGCCGCGCAAAAGGAATACGAGGATCTTCAGAAGCAGGAGCACGCCTTCCGCCTGGAAAACGCCAAGAAAATGGTCGAACGCTACCCCAACGACTTCAACTTCCGCTTCGCCTTGGGCCAGCTTTTGCTTGACGACGGCGACTTGGACGGCGCGATTGCCCAGTTCCAGATTTCGCAGCGCAACCCGAAGGTTCGCCAGCTCTCTCTCTTGGGCTTGGGCAGGGCGTTTATAATGGGCAAGAAATACGACTTGGCAATCGACCAGCTCGAAACCGCCAAGAAGGAAATCCTTACAATGAACGACGCCAAAAAGGAAGTCATCTACGAGCTTGCGACGGCTTACGAAAAGATGAACAACCCCGAAAAGGCGTTCTTGGAATACAAGGAAATCTATTCGAGCGACATCGGCTACAAGGACGTCGCTTCGAAAATCAACGCCTATTACGCCTCGCGCAACAAGTAGGATTTTGCGCAAAATTTTTTGCAAAAGCCCCGCCGAAAACGCGGGGCTTTTTTGCGCGTTTGCGGCAAATTTCTTTTGGAATTTTTGCCGACAAAATTGTCGCGCTTTCAGGCAAAATTTTTGCTTAAAAAACTTGAAGAAACCGCGCGGATTTCAGATTATCGCAAGGCAAATGAAAATCGGCATAGCGCAAATAAACACTACGACGGGGGATTTTGAAGGCAACTCCCGCAAGATTTTGGACGCGGCAAAAAAGCTCAAAGATATGGGGGCGGATTTTGCGGTGTTCCCCGAGCTCGCACTCTGCGGCTCCATCCCGAAAGACAAGACAAAGTCGGAAAATTTTTTGAATGAAAACGCGCGGGCTATCGAGAAAACCGCCCGCGAGATTTTGCTGCCCGCGTTTGTCGGGTTTGCGCGCAGAAGCGGCGGGGCAATCGGCGCGTTCAATTCCGCCGCCTTCATCGAGGGCGGAAAAATCAAAAGCGTTTACGACAAATGCCTGCTGCCAAACTACGGAATTTTCGACGAGCCTCGAAACTTCGATTTGGGCGGCAAGGCTGGCGTGGTCGAATTTAAAGGCAAAAAAATCGGCATAACGATTTGCGAGGACATTTGGAGCCTCGACCCGCAGACTTCGGCAAGGTACGCGAATGTCCAATCGCCCGCGGATATGCTTAAAGACGAGCATTGCGACTTGGTTTTGAACATTGCCTCTTCTTTGTGGTCGCCCGAAAACGAGGCGGCGAGATTTTCGCTTTTGAAAAATCTGGCGAAGAGGCTGAATGCGCCCGTTGCGTTTTGCAACCTCGTCGGCGGCAACGACGAGTTCGTCTGCGCGGGCGAAAGCGCGGTTATTTCAAAAGGCGGCGAATACTGCGGCATGCTCAAAAAATTCGCCGAGGATTTCGCGGTTTTCGACACCGAAAATTTGGCGGAGCGCGAAATCGAAAAGCCCGACAGAATTGCGGACTTGTACGAGGCTTTAAAAATGTCGCTTGGCGATTTTGTAAGGAAGAGCGGCTTTAAAAAGGTCGCGCTCGGGCTTAGCGGCGGCATCGACAGCGCGCTTGTGGCGACGCTTGCCTGCGAGGCTCTCGGCGCCGAAAACGTCATAGGCGTTTCGCTGCCGTCGAAATTTTCAAGCGGCCACAGCGTAAAGGACGCCGAGGATTTGGCTAAAAATCTGGGGCTTTCCTACGGCAATATTTCAATCGCAAAAATCGTCGCCGAAACAGAGGGCGCGCTTGCTAAAATTTTTGCGGGGCTGCCGCGCGACGTGACGGAGGAAAATTTGCAGTCGCGCGCGCGCGGGCTTATTTTGATGGCGATTTCAAACAAGCTCGGCGCGATGGTTTTGGCGACAGGCAACAAGAGTGAGTGCGCAGTCGGCTACTGCACTCTCTACGGCGACACCTGCGGCGGTTTTGCGCCGATTGCCGACGTCTATAAAACGGACGTCTTCAGGCTCGCCCGCCACGCAAACCGCTTCGGCGAAAAAATCCCCGAAAACACAATCATAAAGCCGCCCTCGGCGGAGCTTCGCCCGAACCAAAAGGACAGCGACTCGCTCCCCGAATACGATGTCTTGGACGCGATTTTGCATGCCTACATCGAGGAAAATTTGCCGGTTTCAAAAATCGTAGAAAAGGGCTTTGAAAGGGGCGTCGTCGAGGACGTCGTGCGGAAATTCGAGAGGTGCGAATACAAGCGCAGGCAGCTGCCGCCTGCGCCGCGGCTTACGCCGTCGTCGTTCGGCGCGGGCAGAAGGGTCTCATTAACGGGCGTAAAAAATTATGAATTCAGACAGTCTTTTTAATGAGTGCAAAAAACTCATCCCGGGCGGGGTGAACTCGCCCGTGCGCGCGTTCGGCGGCGTCGGCGGCGTTCCGTTTTTCACGCGCAGCGCGGACGGCTGCACGATAACTACCGAGGACGGCAAAACGCTTGTCGACTTTGTCTGCACTTGGGGCCCCGCGATTTTCGGGCACAACAACCCCCGCATAAAAAGCGCGGTGAAGGAAGCCCTCGAATGCGGCACGAGCTTCGGCACTCCATGCGCGCGCGAGCTTGAAATGGCGCGCCTTATAAACTCGATGATTCCCTGCGCCGAAATGGTGCGCATGACAAACTCCGGAACGGAGTCGACCATGAGCGCAATCCGCCTTGCGCGCGGCTACACGCGCCGCGACAGGATAGTAAAATTTTCGGGCTGCTACCACGGGCATGTCGACAGCCTTCTGGTTATGGCGGGCAGCGGCGCGATGACTTTCGGCTCGCCCAATTCCGCGGGCGTCCCAAAAGATTTGGCGCGGCTTACTGCCGTGCTGCCGTTCAACGATTTCGAGGCTTTGGAAAATTGCTTTAAGGCGCATGGCGAAGAAATTGCCGCAGTCATTTTGGAGCCGTTCCCCGCGAACGTCGGGCTGATTTTGCCCAAAGCGGGCTTTTTGCAAAAGCTGCGCGAGCTTTGCACAAAATACGGCGCGCTTCTTATTTTCGACGAAGTTATAACGGGTTTCAGGCTCTCGGATGGCGGGGCACAGAAGCTTGTAAATATCACTCCCGATTTGTGCGCGCTGGGCAAAATAATCGGCGGCGGGCTGCCCGTCGGGGCGTTTGCGGGCAGGCGCGAAATCATGGAGAGGCTTTCGCCGCTTGGCGACGTCTACCAGGCGGGCACTCTCAGCGGAAACCCGCTTGCGATGGCGGCGGGCGCGGAGGCTTTGAAAATGCTGAAGGAAACGCAGCCTTATCCGCAGCTGAAAGCCAAGGCGGATTTTATTACATCCGCCATGAAGGCCGCCGCAAAAGAAAAGGGTATTGCCCTGCAAGTGCCGCAGGTCGAATCGCTTTACTGCGTATTTTTTAACGAAGAGGAAGTTGTCGACTGCGAGAGCGCGATGCGCTCCTCTAAAGAGCTGTACGCAAAATTTTTCAGGGCGTGCCTTGAAGGCGGCGTTTACATCGCGCCCTCGGCATTCGAAGTAAGCTTCATGAGCCTTGCCCACGACAAAGCCAGCCTGCAGCGGGCTGCGGAAGTTATGGCGGGCGCGATAAAATCGCTTTAAAAATGGCAAAAGTTTTTACGCTTACATGCAATCTGCTCGCGCAGCACACGCTCGATTTCGATGCCGTAAATTCGGGCGCGGTAAACCGCGCAAAAAGCACGGAATTTTGCGCCGGCGGCAAGGGCGTAAACGTTGCGGCGGCTCTTTTAAAAATGGGCGTTGACGCCTGCGCTACAATTTTTTCGGGCGGAAAAACGGGGCTCAGATGCGAAGATTTTTTGTCGGAAAAAGGCGTAAAATTTTTGGCTGTAAAAACTGGTTATGAAACGCGCTCGGGCTTTGTCTGCCGCAATCAAAAAATGGAGACGACTTTTTTCGAGCCCGACGCCTTTCTTTCCGACAGCGATTTTGAAAACGCCTGCTCGCTCATTGCAAGCCGCGCGGAGGAGGGCGACATTTTGGCTTTTTGCGGCAGCGCGCCGAATTGGAGCGATAAAAAATTTGCGGCGCTGAAATCGCTTTTGAAAGGCAAAAATCTGCGCTTTGTCTGCGACACTTACGGGG
>JAFXRX010000063.1 GCA_017526045.1 Opitutales bacterium | reverse complement strand
TGCAGTTGTTGACGCAGACGTTGCTAACGTAAAGCGGCACAAACATTCTGATTGCCTTGCCGAAATTGCGCTCGGTTATGCCGGCGGAAATCCGCGCCATGTCCTCCAAATAAAAATCCGCGGCGGGGGAGATGAGCGCGGCAAAATCCTCGATGGTTTTCCTGCCCGTTTTGGAGAGGATTTTTTCGACATCCTCCCTGGTTGCGCCCCTGGAAAATTCCGCAAGAGAGCGCGCATAATCCGGATTGAAATTTTCAAAAAAGCCCATTTTTTACCTGTTCAAAAAACCAGTCAGCGGGCTTGTAGGCGACGCCTTGAAGGAAACGCCTCCGCCCGATGCGCCGTTTAAAAAAGCCGCCCTGCCCGCCTCCACAGCGAGCGCGAAAGCCTTCGCCATTTCGACGGGATTTTTTGCGATTGCAACCGCCGTGTTGATTAAAACCGCGTCCGCTCCCATTTCCATTGCCTGAGCTGCGTGCGAAGGCAGCCCAATGCCCGCATCCACCACAACGGGCACGCGCGCCTGCTCAATTATAATTTCAATCTGCGCGCGCGTTTCAATGCCGCGGTTTGTGCCGATTGGCGCGCCCAGCGGCATGACAGCGGCAACTCCCGCGTCCTGCAGCCTCGCGGCAAGCGCGGGGTCGGCATTCATGTACGCCAAAACAAAAAACCCCTCCGAAGCCAAAATTTCAGTGGCTTTCAGCGTTTCAATAGGGTCGGGCAAAAGATAATTCGGGTCGGGGTGTATTTCAAGCTTTACGAAATTTCCAAGCCCCGCCGCCTGCCCGAGCCTTGCAATTCTGACAGCCTCCTCGGCGTTCATCGCGCCCGAAGTGTTGGGAACCACAAGATATTTTGAAGGCTCCAAAAAGTCCAAAATATTCGCGCTTTCGTCGTGAATGTTTGCGAGGTTTGCGCGCTTTAGCGCGACAGTCGCCATAGACGCCCCGCAGGAGCCCAAAGCCTCTTTCATAACGGAATTCGAGGCGAATTTGCCAGTGCCCACAAACAGGCGCGAAGAAAATTCGCGCCCGCCAATCATCAATTTGTCGTTATTCATCTTCTTGTTCCGCAAAACCGACGGCGAGCTTAAAATAGTTTAGCATTTCCGCGTCGGCGTTAATGCGTATTTTTTTCAAATCCTCAAACAGGGCTTCGGGAGCCCTGCCGCGCAGCTCGTAAATTTCCTTGAATTTCAAGTCCAAAATAGCCCTCGCCGCCTCGACCCTCATTTTGGGTATCCGCATGAACGGGCTGTTCAAGGCGGCGTAGTCGGTCTTCTTTTTCTTTTTTGCGGGCTGCATTTACTTTGAAAGCTTCTTTGAAATTTCGGCGGCTCTGGGGTCTTTTTCAAACTTCTTCAAAACCGTCTTGATTTCGCCCGAGAGGCGCGCGTCGGAAAATATAGCATTCGCGCCCTCGCCCTGCAAGGCGGCGAAAAACAAGTCCGCCATATTTTCGTTGTTCACCGCGTAAGAGAGCATCGCAATTCGCGCCTTCAAGGAGAAGTCGAAGTTCTTGAAATTCTTTTCGTACTTTTTGAGGATTTCCGGATTTTTTGAAACCACAAAAAGCTCCATTGCGTCATTTACGGCGTCTTTCGAGCCGAGGGCGATTGCCGAATCCAAAAGCGACGCCGCCTCCATCACGCCGCCGAGATTAAACTCGACTACAGCCTGGCCGCGCAGCGCGTCGATATTTTTGGGGTTGTTCTGCAAAATCTGGCCGTAAAGCGACCTCGCAACGCCCCAGTGCCCGCCGATTCTCGCGCCCATCGCGGGCAAAATCAGCTTTTCGACAGGCCAAACGTCCTTTTGAGCCATGTACAAATTGAGCGAGAATACGTAAGAATCGGCTGTCGCCTTCTTCATCATTTCTGCTGCGTCGGCGTTTTTGAGGGCTTTGGAGGCGATGTCCTTTTCGGGATTGGCGGGATTGCGGTAGGCGTAGGCAAGCACAGTGTTGAGCATGCCCAAAT
>JAFXRX010000062.1 GCA_017526045.1 Opitutales bacterium | reverse complement strand
GCTCGATTTACAAAAACGGCGTCCCTGGCTACAGGGTTTCGGACGACCTGATTTCTTGGAAGTCGCTTAAATTTCCCGACGCCGTTTTGCCGAAAATTCTCGACCAAAAGGGCGAGTGCATGGCGCCCGCGGTTTTGGCAAAAGACGGCTACGTCTATTGGGCGGGGCTCGGCGGCAGAGTGGCAATCCGCTCGGCAAATCCCGACGACGAAAACTCTTGGGAAGTCTTTACAGAAAAGGCGAATACGGGCTTTGACCCCTGCTATTTCTTGGACGACGACGGCAAAATCTACAACTATTTCGGCGGGCTTGAATCGAACGTCGTGCAGCTTAAGCCCGAGGATCTTTCGGGAGTGGGCGGCACAAACAGGCAGATTACCCCCAAGACAAAGGGCGCGGAAACTTTGATAAATTCCCCCTACGGTTTGCACCAGGGCAAGATTGAATACGAAACGCGCTACAGCGACTGGAACAAGCCCGAAACTTTGGACACCGCAAGGCTTATCCGCACCGACCCGCCGCAAAAGCCGCAGTTCTCGACAGTGTCAACCGACTCCATGCAGGAGGCTGCCTGGATGACGAAGTTCGGCGGCAAATACTACCTTCAAAATTCAAACCCGGGCACAGCCTGCCCGTGGTACAGCGACTCTGTCTATGTTTCCGATTTCCCCGACAAAGACTTTAAGCTTGCCGACTACGCGACGGCGTCTTTGAAAGTCGGCGGCTTTATAAACAGCACGGGGCACAGCTGCGTGTTTAAAGATTTCAACGGCAACTGGTGGCGCATTACCACAATGTGGGTCGGCGTGCACGCGGGCTTCGAGCGCCGCTTGGGGCTTTTCCCCGTCGGTTTCGACAAGGAGGGCAGAATGTTCACGCAGACTTACCTCGGCGACTATCCGATGGTTATGCCGAACAAGCAGGTGCCCATGGGAACTTCGCTTTTGAAGGACTGGGACAACCTTTCTCTCGCGGCGCAGGGCTTTAGCGAATGCGGCGGCGAGGCGAACCTCAAAAAGGCGTGCGATGAAAACGTGCGCACTTGGTGGTCTGCCGGCAGCGGCGAGGCGGGGCTCAGCTACGAGCTCAGGTGGGACAAGCCCGTCAAGGCGGGCGCAATCCAGGTAAATTTTGCGGAAGAGAAAATCGACCAGAGCGCAAACGACGACGACTACCACGCCTACAAGCTTTTTTACAAGGAATCAAGCGGCGGCGAGTGGAAGCTTCTTGTCGACAAATCCAAAAACAAGACGAGCGTTGCGCACGACTACATCGAGCTTGCGCGCCCCGTAAAAATGGTCGCGCTTAAAATCGAAAACGTGCACATGGCAAAGCGCGGCAACTTCGCAATCCGCGACTTGCGCGTGTTCGGCAAAATGGGCGGGGCAAAGCCAAAGGCAATTTCTTCCGCCTCGGCTGTGCGCGACGGCAAAGACCCGCGCAACATAAAATTCACCTGGCAAAATCCCGACGCCGCCTCGACAAAGGGCTACATTTTAAATTACGGCGTCGCGCCCGACGCCTTGCATTTGAGCGTGCAGTATCAAAACCCGCAGGCGCAGGAATTGACGCTTTCGTGCTTCAATGCGGAGGCGAAGGACTATTATTTCAGAATAGACACCTACAACGAGAATGGCATAACTCAAGGCAAGGTGAAGAAGGTTGTGATGGGAGCGAAATAAAGCTCTGAAATTGGGCAATCTGCTCCGCGATCAAAAAGGGGTGCTCAGTTGAGTACCCTTTTTTGTACACTCCTTCGCACCCCCTTTTTGCTGTGCTCGCATCTCGCCCAATTTGAGAGCTTTCTTTGCGCTCCCTGCAAGCAATTCTTAATTACAAAAAAAAGGAAAGGCAAAATGCCTTTCCTTTTTTTAATGGTTTTTTGCGTTTTTATTACGCCTTGTTGGCGGAGCCAAGAACGTTTACAATCTTGTGGATGTAAAGCTTCTTCAATTCGTCGCGCGCGGGGCCGAGGTATTTGCGCGGGTCGAATTCCGCGGGCTTCTTGTTCAAAACTTCGCGGACTGCGGCGGTCATTGCCAAACGGCCGTCGGAGTCGATGTTGATCTTGCAAACCGCCGATTCTGCAGCCTGGCGCAGCTGTTCTTCGGGGATGCCCACTGCCGCTTCGAGCTTGCCGCCGTTTGCGTTGATGATGTCAACGTAGTGCTGCGGAACGGAAGACGAGCCGTGCAATACAATCGGGAAGCCCGGGATGCGCTTTTCAACTTCCTTCAAAATGTCGAAGCGCAGCGGCGGCGGAACGAGCCTGCCTTCGGCGTTGCGCGTGCACTGTTCGGGCTTGAACTTGTATGCGCCGTGCGATGTGCCGATTGAAATCGCCAAAGAGTCGACGCCCGTTTTCTTTACGAAGTCTTCAACTTCTTCGGGGCGGGTGTAGGAGTGCGTTTCGTGCGAAACTTCGTCTTCAATGCCAGCCAAAACGCCGAGCTCGCCTTCGACTGTAACGTCGTACTTGTGGGCGTAGTCGACAACCTTTGCGGCGAGTTCCACGTTCTTTTCGTAGGGGAGCGCGGAGCCGTCTATCATGACGGAGGAAAAGCCGTATTCAATGCAGGACTGGCAGAGCTCGAAAGAGTCGCCGTGGTCGAGGTGCAAAACAACGGGAACATTGAAGCCGAGCTCCTTGGCGTATTCGCATGCGCCCTGCGCCATGTAGCGCAAAAGCGTCTGGTTCGCGTATTTGCGCGCGCCGCTGGAAACCTGCAAAATGACAGGGGACTTTGTTTCAACGCAAGCCTGGATGATGGCCTGCATTTGTTCCATATTGTTGAAGTTAAACGCGGGAATTGCGTATTTGCCGGCGAAAGCCTTCTTGAAAAGCTCGCGCGTGTTTACCAAACCTAATTCTTTATATGATACCATAATTGCAATTTTTGGGTTGAAGTAAGAAATAATGCCACAGCTTCGCCCTTTTGCAAATAAAAAATCCAAAGAATTTTTTTAGGGCGTGGGCTGCGGTTTTTCCCGTCTCATTGCTTTCTGCCGAATTTAAAAACGAAGAACGCCGCCGCGCATACCGCGCCGAGCGAGTCTGCAAGCATGTCTTTTTGCGCGTCCCAGATGTCGCCCTGCGAACCCAAAAACGCCGCTCCCGTCGAGCCGCCGTCGATTTCGGCGTACGCCCACTCGATGAGCTCCCAGGCGTTTGCCATTGCCATAATGAAAATCACGCCGATGAATGCGCATGTAAAAACTCCCTTCGCGCGGTTTGTCTTATGGAACCACTCCGCAACGCAAAACGAGTTGAGCCCTATCACAAAGTGCGCGACCCTGTCGTAGTTGTTGCGCGACGAGCCGATTAAGTCGTTCGCCCAGCCGAAGGGCACGTGCTCGAAAGTGTAGTGGGCTCCGATTGTGTGCATCAACAGCCAAAGCGAAACGATAATGTAAGATGTGTTCGAGAATTTGAAGAACGGGTAGGTAAAAACAAGCAGAGCCTCGACAATCAGCACGCTTGCCATTTCAACCCGCCAGACGGAGGGGTCGCGCGCGCCGATGTACGATAAAACCGCGGCGATTGCAAGAATGGCCAATATAATGTGGGGGACGTATTTTGATTTCATTTTTCGGATATAATATTTGGGTTTTGAGGCGGCGTTTGCGCGGGGGAGGATTCTTTAAAATATTTTTCCAGCGCTTTTTTAAGCTTTAAATTTTTGTAGTCAAAATAGTAACCCTCGCATTTTATTTTTTTGAAATCGTTAAATTGCTCCAAAAGAATTTTTTCGGCGGTTTCTTTTTCAAATTTGCCGCTTTTTGGCGAGCTTGCGATTGCAATCCAGGCGGGGATTGCGTCGGCGCCCAGACTCTGCATGTAGCCAATGTCCAATTTTTTGGACGAATTTATGTAGCGGCCGGCGTTGTAGTTTGCGACGAACATATCGTGGCTGAAAAGCCCAAGCAGTGCGAATATCGCGGCGGTTGCGCAAATGTTCGCGTCCACAAGCCACCTGACGGATTTTTCGCGCGATATTTTAAATGCCGACAGCGCAAAGCCGCATAAGACGAGCGCGAAGAACGCAAAGCCGTAAATTCTCAAAGCCGTCAGCCCGTACGCCTCCGAGTACGCCCCGAGGCGCACGCACGCGGAAATTGCAAGCATTATGTTTTGCGCTATCCACACAAGCGCCAAAATTCTCATCGCCCTCCACTTGTTTGTGTCCACTCCGCGCCTGAACGCAAGCGCGATTATCGCCGCCGCAACTATCGTCGCAAGCGCGAGGGCAAAGGCGCCGTCCAGCGCGTATTCGGAGTAGGTTGTCCCGCTTGGCAGGGCGCAGCCGCCGAGCATGTATTTTAAGTCGAAAAAGTTTTGCAGCAGGAATATCGCGTTGAAGAGGGCAAGCGCAATCGAAAATATTTTTATGTGCCAATCTGTGAAAAATTCCCGCGCGGGCTCTTCCGCTTTTTCCTTTGCCGCGGGGAGCAATTTTAAGTGCAGCGTTATGCTGAAAAGCCCGAAAAACAGGACGCTAAAAATCAGCCATTTTACAAGGGAGTCGAACTTGTACACGAACTCGGGCAGCAGCGAGGAAATGTACTTTACTGCGGCCAAAAACTGCGGCGAAGCACCGCAAAATATCGCTATGAAAACGACGCATATCAGCGCGATGACAAGCGCCGCCGCAAGATTTCTGCCGATGTTTTTTCCGGGATGATTCGCTTTTATGCCGTCAAAAATTTTCGGGAGGTGCGCGACGGAAAAATATATAGCCTCCGCGAAAAATTGGATGTAAAAAATCGGCACTCTCCAAATCCAGCTTAAAGCGCGCGGGCGGCTGTCAAAAATTTCCTGGCTTACGCGCAGGATTACAAGGCATATTGCAAGGAAAAACTTCGCGTTTGTTCCGTTAAAAAATCCGCCGCACCAAAACAGCGCGGAAATGCAGATTAAAAATTTCGAGCCGAAGGGCTTGTAGAATTTTTTCTCGAGCGGCAAAACCGCAAAAAATAGCAGCGCAAAAAAAACGTAATCCGCCAAAAGCGAGGGATTTTTTGCTATTAAAAACATTCCGTAGCCGAAAAGCCCGCTTAAAATTGCCGCGGGCAAAAATCTCTTTGCTGGAGACTCCCCGACGGAAACTCCGTATGGATTAAATAAAGATTTCATGGCTTGGTTTTATATAACGGATTTTAGGCTTGTCAAAAATTATTTGATAAAGCCGAACTTGCGCAGGGTTGCGGCAAAGCCGTCCTCGTCGACAGTCGGGGCGACGTGCCCAGCGCACGCTTTTACGGCGTCGGAGGCGTTGCCCATTGCCGCGCTGAGCCCCGCCGCGCGCAGCATCGGAATGTCGTTTTCGCCGTCGCCGATTGCGAAGGTTTGGCTTGGCGGAATGTTAAAATATTTTGAAATTTCCAGCATCCCCGTCGCCTTGCTGTTCGACTTCGGGTTGATGTCGGCAAAAAGCGGCGTCCAGCGGCTCGAATGGCAGTTCAGAAGCACTTCTTGCATGAGGATTTCCTCGTCCTCTTTGTTCACGAACATG
>JAFXRX010000061.1 GCA_017526045.1 Opitutales bacterium | reverse complement strand
GCAAAAATGCGCGGCGTTGCAACCCTCGCTATCGCTTCGGGCAACATCGCTTTCGCTCGTTGTCCTCGTCTCGGGCTGCGCTTCGCGCACCCTCGGCGTCTCACGTATGTTTATATACGCATCGAGCTTGGCTCTTTTTTTTGCGCCTTGAACTGCGCACAATTTGACGCGTTTTTTTTTCCACTCTTCTGATGATCCATCCGCACTCTCACGTATGTCCATATACGCTTCGAGCGCGGATTTTTTTGCGTATATTCCCTTTCCGGACGCACACGAAAAACATATGCAATGTTTTCAGGCGTTTGGGAAGGGGTATTTTATTTCCAGAATTTTTTCTGCAATATTCTTTTTAGGTATGGGGTTATTTTGCTGCGCCGCGGCCGAGGTAGAACGGTATCAAGAATGAGATAAACGCGTGCTGGATTGAGTCGGGCAGATAAAAGCCCTCTATTTTGTGGAACACTGTGTTTGTCCATTCGGGCACAATCCCCCAGAGCCAGCCGCCGCACAGGCTGCGCTCCTCGACTTCGACCGGAATCGAGTCGAAAAACGCGAAGATAAACGGGGCTACTATTATTGTGAATGCGCAGCCGAAGTAGATGAGCCTTCGTATTGTCCGCCCCGCGTTTCCGTCGCGCACCGCCGCTTTGTCGGCGGAGGCGTCGGAAATTTCCATGTGCATTTTAAGCAGCTCAAAATTCTGCTTTTGCGCCGAGATGTAGCTGTTGAACAGCTGCGAGATTATTGTAGCAACAAAGCCCGCCGCGGCCGAGCCAGCCGCCGACGTCGCGTCGAAAATCGCCACTGCTTCCGACATAAAAAAACCTTTCGTTTGTTTGTTTGCTCCGCCCGAACCGCCGGGCGAAAGCTGCATTTTAGCGAAAGGCTTTTTTAAAGGCAAAATTGCTTTGGCTTTGTTTGATGGAAGTGTTTTTTTTGGTATTGTTGATGCGTTTGCAAAAATTTTTTTATTTGCCGACAATCGTCACCGCCGAGATGTTTGGAATGTCCTCGTCGTTTTCAAGCTTCCAGACGACGCGGTTGTTTTTGTCGATTTCCATAAGCTTTGGCTGCGACTTGTCTGGAGAGTGCCCGTTCCAGTTCGAGGCGAGGATGTTGCCGTTTTTGAGCATTTGCGCCTCTGTCATAAAAAGCATTTTCGCCCCGTCTATATTTTTGTTGTCGATTATGCGCACAGTTTCTTTTGTCGCGGGGTTTATTATGTAAATTCTGCCGCCTTCGCCCGAGAGCAGCCAGTTGCCGTTTTTCAATTCCTTCACGCTGAAAAACGGCGCGCGCGGCTGCGCTTCGTTTAAGATTTCCCCCTTGCTGCCGACTTCGACGACTGCGCCCTTGCCCATGAGGGGTACGACGTAGTTGCCCTTTTTGTTTTTTATGATTTGCCTGAACTGTCCGTGCGGGTTGCTTATGCCGGTGTCGAAATTTATCTCTTTTAAAATTTTTGCGTTCTTGTCGATTTCCAAAATCCTCGCCTGGGGCAGGGCGCAGATCCCCACAAGTATGTTGCCGTTTGGCAGGAAGCGCGCGGTGTGCGCCTCCTGTCCCTGCGGGATTGGCATTTCCCAAATCTGCTCCTGCGTCTTGAAATTTATGAGGCGCACGTTGCGCTTGTTTGCGTACACCAAAAGCTTTTTGTCTTTTGAAAGCGAGGCGCAGTTGCATTCGCTGTATTGCGGGATTTCGTAAATCCATTCTTTTGCGCCCGTCGACTTGTCGATTAGCATGATTTTTTTGAAATTGCAGCCCGCAATCAAAAGCTTTTCCGCGCATTGCGCGCAGTTTGCAAAAACTATCGCGCAGAGCAGCACCCCCATAAATTTTATTTTGTTTTTCATAACAAATTCAGATTTATATATCAAACGCGCGAAAAATCAAGCCGATTTTCAAAAAAAGATAAAAAAGAAAAGCGGCGGGCAAAACTGCCTCGCCGCATTCGGTCTATTGTCTTTATTTTCCCGCCTTTCGGGCTGCGCGCCACTTGTCGCGGTGGTTCATTACCCAATCCAAAAGCGCGCGTTCAAACCCGATGTCGCGCCCCGCCTTTTCAGACTCAATCCATTTGTGCCTGAGAATTTCTTCGCGCTCGGCGAGAAACTCGTTGTAAAATTTGGATTTTGCAAGCGAGAAAGCGGCGTCGGGAGAGCTTTTTGTTTTATTCCTCATAAGAACCCCTTTCTTTATTGTGAACACATAATATAGTATTCGTAAGAAATTTGCTTTTTCAAGATATTATTTCAAAAAAACTTTATCTCGACCACACGCGCAAGGACGCCAGAAAAAAGTATTCGAGAGCGGGAGTGTCCTGCAGGTGAAGCTCCATTAGCCCCGCCGATTTTTCAAGGGCCGCGGTCGTGCGCGAAAGCTTTACGGAGGGCACCTTGCCGTTTGAGGCCTCCATTGCGGATGTCAGCATTTCGTCCTCTATTTCCGCGAGCATCCGCTTTCTGAGCCTTCTGCGCTCGCTTGCCTGCATAGCCTCGATTTGCTCTTCGTCTATGTTTTCCTGGTCGGCGGAAAAAAGTTTTTCCTCCATGTCCGATAGCCTCGAAAGGATTTCGTCGAAGCGCGCGAGCATTGAATAGCTTTGCATGAGCGCGTCGGCGGGCGTGAAATTTTGGTCGAAGCCCGCCACGAGAGCCTTTTGCCATTTTGAAAAATCCTCGATCCATTCGAGCCATTGTTCGTCGGCCAATTTCGGCGTTTGGCTTGGGACGCGCAGGTGGATGCACCTGCTTTTTATTGTGTCGAGCAGGTCGTTCGGGCGCGTTGTGAGCATAAAGATAAACGTGCCGGGGAAGGGCTCTTCGAGCGTTTTCAAAAACGAATTCGCGCTTTCTGTGTTGAGCCTGTCCGCCTCGTAGACGACCGCGACTTTTTTGCCGCCCGCGTTCGATGTTTGGCAGAGTTTTTCCAGAAGCCAGCGCATTGTGTTTATGGGCCATGCGCCGCCGACTCTGTCGCTTTCGCTGCCGATTTTTATGTTGCGCGCCTTTCCCGACGGGCGCAGTTCGAAGAAGTCGGGGTGCTTTGCGGGGTCTTTTGTTTCAAGAAGCCTGCCCGCGCAGCTTTTTGCGAGCTGTTCGAGCTTTTGCGCCGACTCTCCGTAGAGCAAAATTGCGTGGTGGAGTCTGTTTGAATTTATGGCTCTATCCAGGACTTCGCCAGCCTTGCCGAATTCAGACATTGAATTTTTCCTCCACTGTTTTTGAAATTTTTTCTGCGATTTCGGGAATGCTTTTCGAGGCGTCTATTACCGCAAATCTTTCGGGGTTTTCGCGGGCGAGGCGCAGATATTCGGCGCGGACTTTTTCGTAAAATTCGATTTTTTGCGAGCCCATTCTGTCGGTTTCGCCTTCGTCGCGCTTTCCCGCGCGGGCGAGCCCGAGGCGCGCGTCCAAGTCCAGAAGGATAGTCAAGTTCGGCATGCACTCGCCGATGGCGATTTCGTTTGCGCTTTTTGTTTGTTCGAAGCCAAGCGAGCGCGCCGCGCCCTGGTAGGCGAAGGTCGAGTCCACAAACCTGTCGGAAATCACGATTTTGCCCTCTTGCAGGGCGGGGCGGATTTTTTCGTCGACAAGCTGTGCGCGCGCCGCCGCAAACAGCAGCATTTCCGTCTTTGCCGACATTTTTTTCCCTTCTTTATCGTTAAGTAGCAAGGTCCTTATCTTCTCTGAAATTGCGGTGCCGCCGGGCTCGCGCACGAGCACGCATTCGCGCCCCCTTTTGCGCAGAAATTCGGCAAGCAGGCATATCTGCGATGTTTTTCCGCAGCCTTCGCCGCCTTCAAATGTTATAAAAATTCCGCAATTTGACATGTTGGGCAGTATCGAAAAAAATAGTCCGCATTGCAAGAAATTTAAGCTGAAACCTTTTTGGCTACTCTTCGAGCCAGCGCAGCAGCAGTTTTTTCTTTTCGCTTTCGGACATTTTCCAGGCGTCGCCTTGCGAGCGCATTTTTTTCGAGATTTCGGAGATGCAAAGCGCCGCGAAAACCGACAAATTGAAGCTTTGCGCAAAGCCGAGCATATCCACTTTGAAAGTTATGTCGGCGTTTTCGATTGCGGTTTGGCTAAGGCCCGTAAGCTCCGTCCCGATGAGGATTGCAAGAGGCTTTTCGACGGGCAGGTCGCAAACCTGCACGGGGTTTGCGTCGAGGCTCGAGGCTGCGACGAGGTAGCCTTTCGCCTTGATTTCGTCGATTGCGCGCTTTGTGTTTGCCTTGTCGAATTCGTTTGGCGGGCGGTTCCGGGCGGCGAAGGCTGTCGTGCAGGTGGGCGACTTGTATTTTATTATGTCCATCCATTTCGAGACGCCCATATCGACGTTGTGGCTGATTTTTAGCGGGTAGCGGTTTTCGATGATGTAGGCGGTTTGCAGCCCGAAGGCGTCGCAGCTGCGCAGAACGGCGGCGGCGTTGTGCGGCTGGTAGATGTCCTCCAAAACGACTGCGAGCCTGCGCGTGCGGTATGCGAGGGCCCGCAGCATTTTCGCGTATCTTGAGGGCGTTATCTGCTCCGAAAGTTTTTTGATTTTTTCTTCGTCCGACATTTTTTTGCGCTTTGTTTTTGGTTTAGAGCTCGTGGTTTGGGCGCGAGCAGAGGTTGGGGTAGGGCTCCAGGGCAAAGGGCTTTGAGGGGTTTTTGAGCATGTGCTTTTTGCATATTTCAAAAAGCTGCGCGACCCCTTCTGCGCGGCGCATTTCGTTTAAAAACGCGCCGTCTTCGTCGACGCCAAGCCCGATGAAATTCAGAAATTTTTTCATCCTGCCGTCGGCGTAGCGTATTTGCGGGTTGGTTTTTATTATGTGCTCGTGGATTTTTTCGACGTATTCGTAGGCGTCGGCAAGGGTGGGCAAAAACATTTCCCTGTTTTGCCTAAGCTCGTTTATTTGGCGGAAAATCCAGGGGTTGCGGACAGCGTGGCGGCCTATCATAACCCCGCTTGCGCCCGTGTAGGCGGCGACTTCGAGAGCCTTTTTTGCGGAGGTCAAATCCCCGTTTGCAATTAGCGGGATTTTGCTGAGGCTTGCGGCTTTTTTGATTGCCCCGTAGTCCGCCTCTCCGCGGTAGAGCTGCCTTACGGTTCTGCCGTGCAGGGTCAAAAAGTCCGCGCCGCTTTCGTTTATTATGCCGACAATTTCTTCGAGCAAATCTGCCGAGTCGAAGCCAAGCCGCGTTTTCACGCTCAAAAATCCGCCCCAATTTTCGCGCATTGCTTTCAAAATCGAGCGTATTTTTTTAGGCTCTTTCAAAAGCCCGCCGCCGACGTTTTTGCGGTAGACTTTCGGCGCGGGGCAGCCGATGTTCAAGTCGAGGTATTTTATTTGCGGGTATTTTTTAAGAAGCGAAATTGTGCGCGCGATGTGGAATTCGTCCTCGCCGATAATTTGAGCCGCCACGGGCTTGGAGGCGGGGCTTGAGAGCACAGTTTTTAGCACGCTTTTTTCGAGCGTCGAAAATTCGTGAACCCTGAAATATTCGGCGACGAAAAAGTCGGGCGCGCCGCATTCGGCGATTACGGACATAAAGCCAAAGTCTGTTATGTCCTGCATGGGCGCGAGCGCGCATACGGGTTTTGCGGCGTCGAAAAGCTCCATTATATCAGATTTTTGCTTTGCAGCTCGTGCAGGATTTCGCTCGAGTCCTCGACGTTTTTAAGCACGTCTTCCGAGACGAAAATCGGGGCTTTTTGGCGGATTGCAAGCGTCAGCGAGTCGCTTGGGCGGCAGTCGATTTCCATGATTTTTTCGCCGAGCTCGTTTTTCATGACGAGCGTCATTTTGGCAAAGAAAGTCCCCTCGCATTCCTTGTATATCAGCACGTCCCTGATTTTGCATTCCGCCCCGTCGAGAATGTACGAAATCAGCTCGTGCGTCAGCGGCCGCTCGCCGTCGATGCCGCCAAGCGCGCGCATAATCGCCCCGCCGCCGGATTTATCCATATAAATTACGAACGTTTTGGACTCGCATTTTACAAAAGTCGCGTATCCGAACGGGGAGGGATAGGCGAGCGCAACTTCCGCTTTTTCGATTTTATTCATGGGATTTTATCTTTTTAAAAATTGGAAATTTCAGGCTTTTATTTTGAAGTATCGTAAAATTTTGGGGCTTGTTAATTCGGGCTATTCCGCGGTTATTTCCCTTATGCGCTTGTCTTTGCGCGGGAAGAGCAGGCGTATGCGCGTGCCCTCTCCCTTGCGGGAGTCGATGCCGATTGTTCCGCCGTGCGACTTGACGATTTCGGAGGCTATCATCATGCCGAGCCCGTGGCCGTCGGTTTTCGTGGTGAAGTAGGGCTCGAAAATTCTGGTTATTTCGTCCTGGTCTATGCCGCAGCCGGTGTCGGAGATTGAAATTTTCACGAAGTTGTCGTCAAAGCCCGTTGAAATTTTTATGACGCCGCCGAGGTCCATCGCCTCCATTGCGTTTTTAATCAGGTTGAAGTAGAGCTGCTTCAAGAGGTTTGTGTCGCCCATAATCGAGGGCAGGGAGTTTTCGGTGTTGATTTCGACGCTTATTTTGAGGTCTTGCAGCTCGTTTTGCAAAAATTTGAGGGTTTCGGCGAGGGGCGCGAGGGGGTTTATCTCCTCCAAATTCGCTCTCGCGGGGCGCAGCGCTTTGAGGAAATTTTTTATGATGCCGTCGAGCCTCGAAACTTCCTGCAGGCAGACTTCCACAG
>JAFXRX010000060.1 GCA_017526045.1 Opitutales bacterium | reverse complement strand
TTCAAATTCCCCTTGCAGCCGCAATCGCGCTTCTTGCGCTGGAATTTTTCCTGGGCACGCGCAGGACTTTCGGGCGCAGGGGCGCATCTTTTGCAATAGCCCTTCTTGCAGTCCCCGCATTTCTCGCGCCCGAAAACGCCTTCGCGCAGGGCGGGCAGCAGGAAAAGCCGAAAGCCGAAGCCGCCGCGCCGTCCGAAAAAACAAGCGAGCCCAAGAACTGGCGCGAATATTTCAACGCAGGCGTGGACTGCGCGCAAAAAAGCGACGCCAACGCCGCCCGCGAAAACTTTTTCAAGGCAATCGCGCTTTCGGCAAACGACATTCCGGTACACGCAAAATCCTACTACAACATAGGATGCGCGGACTACAATGCGGCGAAAAAATCTTTCGAAAAAATCGAAATCCAAGAGGCGGCTCAAAAGGCGCAAAACGCGTCTTTGCAAGCGCAGGGCGCAATCCAGAGCTCGTCGCAAGTTTTGCAAAAGGGGCTTGAAACCCTCAAAAATTCGGGCGAGGAAGCCCTCAAAGACCAGGGGCTCCAAAACGAAATAAAGGGCGAAATTTCAAAGTGCGGGCAGGCGAAAAAACTTTTGCCCGAAGCCGAAAAGGATATTCAAAAAATCCGCGGCGAAATCAAAAACGCCTCCGCGCAAACCCTCTCCGCTCAAAAGAATTTTGAAAACGCCGCCGAGCTTGCGCCCGAGATGCAAAGCGCGTCCCGCAACCTCAGCGCCGCAAAAAACGCGGTTAAAAGCATGTCGAATTTCGACTCGGAATTCAAAAAATCCGCGGAAGGCTTCGGAGAATTGAACAAGGCTCTCGAACGCAACATCGAAGAGCTCAAAAAACTTTTGCGCGACGACAACAAGGACAACCAGCAAAACCAGGACAATCAAAACCAACAGGACAACCAGGACAACAAGCAGAACCAAAACCAGCAAGACAACCAAAACAACCAAAACAATCAGCAAAGCAAAGACAATCAAAATAGCCAAAATCAAAAGAGCGACTCTTCCCAACAAAACCAACAAAATCAGGACAAGCAGGACAGCTCCCGGGAAAACGGCCAAGAAAATCAGCAGCAAAATCAAAAGGAAAATTCCGATAAAAATAAGGAAAGCTCTCCGCAAGACCGGCAGCAAAGCGGCGATGAAAACAAGAACCGCGGCGATGAAAACAAGCAAAAGCCTCAAAACGAAAACGGCGAAAGCCAAAAATCGAAAGACCAAGGCGATTTGAAAAAACAAAACGAGCAGGCGGCAAAGCCCGAAAACGAAAACAAGACGGGCGAAAGCTCCGCAAGACAAGAGCACGCCGCGGAAAAGAAAGACGAGGCGGCCGCAATGCCCGAAAAATCGGCGCAGGAAGCCGCGGCGCAAAAAGATGCTCAAGCAGCCGCAGAAGAGGCAAAGGCTCAGGAGTCGCCCGACTACCGCGCGCAGGCCGGCGTGATGACGCGCCGCGAAGCCTCGCAAGTTCTCGACTCGATGAAGGAAGGCGAAAAAAAGCTGCCCTTCTCCGGCTACGGCAACCAGCGCAGCAGATTTGAAGAAAAAAACTACAAGGATTGGTAATATGAAAAAAACTATTCTTTCAATTTTAACATCCGCCATCGCGCTCGGGGCGTTTGCGCAGTCAATTTCGACAAACGGATTTTATCCGCCCGTGGCGCGCAAGGGGCAGCCTGTAAAATACACGATTGTCATGAAGGACGCCGACGCCCAAATAAAGCCCTCCGACATCCCCGTGCCCGAAGGCCTGCAATACATCGGCAGCGGCGAGCAAATGCGCACAAGCATAAGCAACATGCAGGCTCCGGTGCGCGAAAAAATCCTGACTTTCAACTATATCCCGACCGGCGACGGGGAGTATGAAATCAAGCAGTGGGAAGTTACAAGCGGCGGCAAGAAATACACAATCGCGCCCGCCAAATTGAAGGTCGACCCAAACGCGCCGCAAACCGAGCCAAGCGAGCCCGACCCCGTCGAGGAAATGGAGGAGATGGTTTCAAGCTTAAACTTGTCGCCATTCCCGAGCATAACGCGCCGCCACCAGCAGATACTGGCGCTGCACGAGTCAATCGACTTAAATGAAGAAATCAAAGCCCAATTCAAGATCGACGCGAATGAAATTTACGTCGGGCAGGCGTTTATCTGCGAAGTTTCGGTAACGATAAGCCAAAAGGTTTTTGACGCGCACTTCCGCCTCATGGACATCACCCCCGAAATCAAAAACAGCGACGCCTTTGTCTGCAACGGATTTTTCACATCCCCCAAACAAAATAGAAACGACGACGGCTCTGTAAGCGTCGTGTTTTTGACAGTGGTCTCCCCTCTCAAAGCGGGCGAATTCAACCTGCAATTCGAGGCGCGGGCCACGGCTTTGCCGACCTTCCGTACATTCCCCCTCCAAACGCGGAATGTGTCGGTTATTTCGCCGCAAAAGGATGTAAAGATTTTGGAGCTTCCCAAAGAAAACATGCCCGCGGACTTCTCGGGCGCAATAGGCAATTTTAAAATCGAAAGGGCGCCTCTCGACGAAAATTCGCTGAGCATAGGCGAGCCGTGCGTCATGACCGTAAAAATTTCCGGCTCGGGCAACTTCGAAAGATTTTCCGCGCCAACCCTCGAAAATGCGGAGGGATGGAAAAGCTACAAGCCCAAAGTTTCATTTAAAGACCAAAGCTACGGCTACGCCTACATCGGCGAAAAAACGTTCTCCTACACGCTCGTGCCCACAACGCCCGACATTGAAGAAACTCCCGTCGCCTCGTTTAACTTCTTCAATCCCGACACTGGCAAATACGAAGTTTTGAAGACGAAACCTCTTTATGTAAGAGTTGCGCCCTCGAAGGGCCGCGCCAAAAAAGAGCTCGAAAAAAGCTCCCGCGCGGAGGAGGCAAAGGACGAGCCGAACGAAATAATAAACGGCGGCGAAAGCGCGCAAGCCCCGCAAAATTCGATTGCCTCTTCGCCCTATTTTTGGGCTGCGCAGGGGGCGGTTTTGGCTCTCTTGTGCGCCGCCGTCCTGCGCAGGTCGCGCAAAAACAGGCTGCTCGACGACCCCGCGTACGCCCAGGCGCAAGCCGCAAAAAAATCGCTGAAAAAAAATCTGGCGGCGGCAAAGGCGGCGGCGCAGAAAAACGAGGCGAAGGAATTTTTCGAGGCTGGCGCGCGCGCCCTGCAAAACGCGCTGAGCGTTTCAAGCGGAATGCTCTCGGGCGCGATAACCCGCGACGACGCAATTTCGATTATGCAAAATATCGGCGGCGGCAAAACCGAATTCGCCGCAAAAATATTCGACGGAGCCGACGCAATATCATTCGGCGGCTACACGCCCGAAGTCGGAGAAACCGGAAAACTCTACAAGGAGCTTGAAAATCTATGCAAAGAACTTTCGCAAAACTCTCGGCTATTCTAATTTCCGCCCTCGCCCTGCCCGCGCAAGCGCAGACGCCTCAGGAGCTCTTCGAGCTTGGGATGCGCTCGTACAAGAACGCCGACTACGAAGCCGCGGCGAAGTATTTTGAGGACTCCGCGCAAAACGGCGGCGGCGCGGCGGCGCACTTCAACGCCGGCAACGCCCACGCGAAAATGAAAAAGCCCGGGCTTGCGATTTTAAGCTACGAGCGCGCCCGCTACCTCAACCCGCGCTCGCCCGAAGCCCCTGCAAACATTTCCGCGGTTTCAAAATCAATCGGCATTCCCGAAGGCAAAAGCGGGCTTGCCGACTCGTTTTTCGGGGAGCTTTCAAACTCCGAATGGATAATCGCGGCAAGCTGCGGATTTTGGATTTTCACGCTCTCGGCGCTGCTGCCTGTTTTCCTGCGCAAAAGAAATTGCGCCTTTAAAATCGCGGCGGTTTTGGGCGGGGGAATTTTCTGCGTCGCGGTGGCGGGGACTATCTACTGGAGCCAAATGCGCAACACCGCGATTTCGATTTCGCAGGACGCCGTATTAAAGCTCTCCCCCGCGAAAAACGCCCCCGCAATCGCGGCATTTCCCGAGGGGAGGCGCGCAATAATTAAAGAGAGGAAGGGCGGCTACCTGCGCCTTTATACGCCCGACAAAAAATCGGGCTGGGCGAGCCTCGAAAACGTAAAGCCCGTGCGCCCGTAAAAAAATCATGCGTAAAATTCCGCGCATTTTAGCGCAAAAAAAACGCCGCTTAAAAATTTTTTAGCGGCGGTTTTTCGTTTGTTTATTGGGCTTCGGAATGTTTTTGCAGCTCCTCTTCAAGCTGCGGGCTTTCCAAGCCGTAATGCTTCCGGTATTCTATCGCCTCTTTTAGCCCCATGTACGACTTCATGAGCTTTTGGTCGGTCTTTGTAAGGTCCACCATTATAAGCCCGTCGATGCAGTTGCCGAAGGTTTTGTCGACATTGAAAGCCAAAAGCTCGCCGTTGAGGCGCAGGTAGTGCTTTAGCAAAACCGGAATGCCCTTGTTGTCCAATTCGATTTCGGAAATCAGCGCGGAAATTTTTTCGACGTCGCCGCCGACGCGCGAAATCGTCTCCTTTTCGAGCCCGCTTAGCTTGACTTTCGGCGGGGTTTTGGGCTTTACGAATTTTGAAAATTCCGGCGAGATTTTCGTCTCGGAGAGGAACTGCACCATCAGGTCTTTCGAAATTTTATTGTATTCGGTCGTGATGCTCACGGGGCCGTAAAGAGTGCGGTACTGCGGGTTGCGCGATATGTAAACGCCGATGCCCTTCCACAAAATGGCAAGCGTCGAGCTCTTTTTCTGGTATTCGCTTGCGATGAAGCTGCGCCCCATTTCGAGCGCGCTGCCCATTTTTTCGAAGATTTCGGGCTGCATGTTAAACAGCGTCGAGGCGTAAAGCCCCTGCACGCCCATTGATTTTACGATTTTATCGACATGCCCGACCCTGTAGGCGCCCGCGATTTTTTTGTTCTGCTTGTCCCACAAAAATATGTGCATGTAATACTGGTCGTACTCGTCGGTGTCGACGCTCTTGCCGGTGCCCTCGCCGACTTCGCGGAAGGTCTTTTCGCGCAGGCGGCCGATTTCGAGCATAGTCCATTTCATCTGCCAAGAGTACGCCGCGTAAACGCCTATTCTTTCGCCGTCGATAAGCGTGCCCGACTCGGGAAGCGCGTCGATTTCCGCCTGCATTTTTTCGGGCGAAATCGGCAAAATCAGCTCCTGGTACTGCCCGACGTTCGGCAGAATTTTGCGCACGAGCCTTTTTATGTTTTGCGCGGGCTGCTCGAAAACTGGGGCGGGTTTGGAGTCTTTGGATTTTTTGTGCGGCAGCGCGTAGGTGCTGAGCCTCATCCACGCAATCAGCTCCTCGTCGGTTTCAAACGACGAAATTTGGCGCGGCATAATGGGCGTGCCAATACGCGCCTTCACCAAAGTCTTGCGCGAGTGGCGCATCATCTCTTTTATAAGAAGGGTTGTGCGCAGCATCGGGTGTATCAAGCCAGAAAGCTGGAAGAGCGCGGAATTCCTGCCCTCGAAGAAAATCGGCACAATCGTAGCCCCCGTTTTGCGCGCGATTGAGGCGATGTTTTTGTTCCATTCGGGGTCGGTTATCGTAAGGTGCTTTAAATGCAGGTGCGAGACTGTCCCGGAGGGGAAAGTGGCAATGCAGCCGCCGTTTTTGAGGTGCTTCATGCTCTCGCGGATTGCACCGATGTTTTGGCGCGCCGCGTCCTTGCCGCCGAAGGGGTTTACGGAAATCAGATAAGGGCGGATGCCCACAAAAAAGCTCAAAAGGTTGTTTGCAAGCAGCTTCAAGTCGGGGCGAACCGAGCACAAAATCGCCCCCAAAACAACGCCGTCGAGACCGCCCGTCGGGTGGTTTGCAACCACAATCAAGGGGCCTTCCTTCGGAATTTTTTTAAGCTCCTCCTCGTCGACATAGTACTTCGCGCCCAAGCCGTCCAGCGCCTTCAAAAAGAAATTCCTATCGTCGGTGTACGAGACAACCTTGCCGTTTGCGACGTTGAAGGCGCGTATGCCCATGAAAGTCTCGAAAGGCCAGGCTATAATCGAATACAAACCGCGCAAAAATTTGTTTGAAATTTTCGATTTTAAATCAAGTTGGTGCTCGTTTTTTTGCATGTAAAAAAATCAGATGTTCATCAGCTTATATTCGAACGCGTCGCGCAAAGCCTCCCACGCCGCCTCGATTACGTTGTCTGAAGCGCCCACTGTGCCCCAAATTTTGTCGCCGTCCTTGAACTCCGCCTGAACTCTTACAACCGCGTTTGCGCCCAGGCCGCTGTCGAGAACCCTCACCTTGAAGTCTATGAGCTCGATTTTCATAATCTGCGGGAAGTGGCGCACGAGGGCTTTTCTTAAAGCCATGTCCAATGCGCCGACGGGGCCGTGCGCTTCGGCTACCATGTGCTCGATTGCGCCGCCTACTTCGAGCTTTACAGTCGCCTCGGAGCGGATGATTTCCTTGAAGTCGTTGCGCTCGACCATAACGCGGTAGTTGTGCACGCTGAACGCGGGCTTTGCCTTGTTCAAGAATTTTGCAAGAAGCAATTTGAACGACGCGTCCGCCGCCTCGTAGCCGTAGCCGTTAAATTCGAGCTGCTTTAATTCGTCCAAGAAAGCCTTGATTTTCGGGTCTTTGGCGTCGATGTCCATGCCGAGCTCGCGCGCCTTCATCATGACAAGAGCCCTGCCCGACATGTCGCTTACCAAAACGCGCGTCTTGTTGCCGACAAGCTCGGGCTTGATGTGCTCGTAGCTGCTCTTTATCTTGTTTACAGCGTCGGCGTGCACGCCCCCCTTGTGCGCGAACGAAGACGCCCCGACGTACGGCTGGCGCGAGTCGCTGCGCGCGTTTGCCATTTCGTCGGCAAACAGGGAAAGGTCGCGCAATTTTGAAAGGTTTTGGGCGCAGCTTAAATCGTAGCCGAGCTTTAAAATCAAGTTGGGGATAATCGTGCAGATGTTGGCGTTGCCGTTGCGCTCGCCGTATCCGTTGAGCGTGCCCTGCACCATTCTCGCGCCCGCCTCGACGCCCGCGATTGAGACCGCAACCCCCACGCCGCTGTCGTTGTGGCAGTGCACGGCAACGGGGGTGTCTTTTGCGAAAGCGCAGACATCGGAGACGATATTTTTAAATTCGCCAACGAGCGTGCCGCCGTTTGTGTCGCAAAGGCACAAATAGTCCGCGCCGCCGTCGATTGCCGCCTGCAGGGTTTTGAGCGCGTATTCGCGGCTGTCCTTGTAGCCGTCGAAGAAGTGCTCGGCATCGTATATCACAATGCGGCCGTTTTTCTTCAAAAATTCGACGCTCTCGCGTATCATTTTAAGATTTTCCTCGGGCGTCGTCTTTATGACTTTTTCGACGTGCAACATCCATGTTTTGCCGAAAATCGTAACGCATGGGGTTTTGGCTTCGAGCAGAAGCTTTAATTGCGCGTCGTCCTCGGCGCGGACGTTTGCGCGCCTTGTCGAGCCGAATGCGGAAATTTTTGCGTGCTTTAGTTCGAGGTTTGCAGCCTGCTCAAAAAACGCCATGTCGCGCGGGTTCGAGCCCGGCCAGCCGCCCTCGATAAAGTCGATGCCAAATGAGTCCATCTTCTGCGCAAGCCTCAGCTTGGAGGCAACTGTCAGGGAAATTCCGTCGCCCTGCGTGCCGTCGCGCAGGGTTGTGTCGTATATAAAAACTTTTGGCTTCATTTGCGTATTCCGCGTTTTTCTATGATTTGCTTTATTAAATCCGCGTCTGCTTTGCATTCCAGGCGCTCAATCCGCCGCGTTTTAAGCTCCTCCAAAATGGGGGACTTCGCCTCGGCTGAAATCGCGCTTTTTATGACTTCGGGGAATTTTGCCGGATGCGCCGTCGAAAGCACGACGTTTACGCCGCCGTCGAGCTCCTCAAAGCCGCAGGCTGTGTGCGGGTCGATGATTTTGCCGTACTTTTCAAAAACGAGGCGTATGTTGTTTTTGATTGAAGAGTCGCCGCAGCGCGTGGAGGAAAATGCGTCGGGATTGAACGAAGAAAAAATCCATTTGCCTGTGGATTTGAAAGCCGACATAATTTCGCGGACTTTTGCGGTGTTCTTGTTTTCCGCAAAATAAATGAACCTTTCAAAATTCGACGAAACCTGGATGTCCATAGAGGGCGCGTAGCTCGGCTCGACTTTGCCGATTTCGTACCTGCCCGTTTTGAAGAGGCGGTAGAGGATGTCGTTTTGGTTTGTTGCAACGCAAAAGCCCCGCGCGGGCATTCCCATTTTGTGCGCGAGCCACCCCGCCAAAATGTTGCCGAAGTTGCCCGTGGGCACGACAAATTTCGCGGAGGGCGCAATCTCTTTTGGCAGCTTTAAATATGCGTAAATATAATAGACGCACTGCGCCAAAATGCGCGCGAGGTTTATCGAATTTACCGCGGCGAGACTCCACTGTTTTTTGAAATCCAAACGCGCGAAAAGCTCTTTTACTATCGCCTGCGCGTCGTCGAAAGTGCCGTTTATTGCAATCGGAAACACGTTTTGAGCCCCCGTGCACGCCATCTGGCGCTCCTGCAGCGGAGAGACCCTTCCGTCGGGGTAAAGGATAAAAACGCTTACGTTTTTCTTGCCCAAAAGCCCGTTTATCGCCGCGCTGCCAGTGTCGCCGCTTGTCGCGCCCAAAACGTTTATCACCCTGCCCGACTTTTCGAGCAGATATTCGTATAAATTGCCCAAAAATTGCAGCGCAAAGTCTTTAAAGGCGAGCGTGGGCCCGTGGTAGAGCTCCAAAAGATAGGTTTTTTCGTCGAGCTTTGAAAGCGGCGCGATTTGCGCGTCGTCGAATTTTTTGTATGACAAGTCGACGATTTTTTCGAGATCGGATGCGGGAATGTCGTCGGCAAAGAGCCTTAAAAATTCAAAGCAGAGCTTCGGGTAAGGCAGCCCGCGCCAAGACTCCAGCTTGCATGAAGTATCCGGCAGTGTTTCGGGCACGAACAAGCCGCCGTCGCTTGCCAAACCTTCCATGACCGCGCCGGAAAAGCCGAGCGCGTCCGCCGCGCCCCTCGTACTTGCAAATTTCATAAATATAAATTAAAAGAATGCGTTTAAAAAAAGCAATGCCCGACTATTGCAATAATCGGGCATAAAGCCAAACAAAAAATGCGGTTTTTTTGTCTAAAAAAGCCGTATCTTGCGGATTTTACTTTTTGTCCAGGCCGAAAGCGGTGTGCAGCGCGCATGCCGCGACGTCCGCCTTGTCCAAATTTATCGCCACGCAGATTTTGATTTCGCTTGTGGTGATGAGCTGGACGTTGATGTTTTCCTTGGCAAGAGCCGTGAAGAAAGTCGCCGCAACGCCGCTGTTGGAGCGCATGCCAATCCCCACAACCGAGACTTTTGCGATGTCGCCCGTAAGCGAAACCGAAGCCCCGAGCTTCGAGCAGGTTTCCTGCAGGATTTTTTCAGCCTTAGCCGCGTCGTCTTTTGCGACAGTGAACGTCAAATTCGCCATGCCCGCCCTGCCGATGTTCTGAACAATCATGTCAACCCCGACGCCCTTCGAGCCGAGTTCTTCAAAGATTTCGGCGACCGAGCCGGGCTTGTCGGGAATGCCCGTT
>JAFXRX010000059.1 GCA_017526045.1 Opitutales bacterium | reverse complement strand
CGTCGCCGACGCGTGCAGCGGAATCCGCTCGCTTACCGCGTGCCTGTTTGCGGGCTCGTTTTTGGCGGCGGTGTTTTTAAACAAGCTCTGGAAAAAGATTTTGATGGTGGCTTTCTCCATGGTTTTCGCCTTTATAAACAACGTGATAAGGGCTCTTTTTCTCTCGTTTTGGGCGTACTCAAACGGCCCCGATTCCATCAGTGGCTTTGTGCACGACGCGGCGGGATATTTTGTCATGATTATGACGATTGTCTGCCTGCTTTTAATGATGCCGATTTTCCAGTTCAGCGCAATCCCCCCCGAATTGCGCGACAAAGACGGCAACGAAATCAAGCCCGAAAATCAAGGCTGATTTTAATTCGCAAAAAAAACGCGGAGCTTTTTTCAAGCTTCGCGTTTTTTGTAAAGAAGAAGAAGAAATCATTGGCGGTTCATCGCGCTTGAAAGCGACTTCACAAATTCGCACGCCTCGTCGATTGCCTTGTCTTCGCCGAATTGAACGCGCGTTTTGTAAAGCAAGTCGACAATCTTGCTGCCGACAATCACGCAGTCGGCGCGCTTTGCGGCGGCGTGCGCGCTTTCGCGGTTCGAAATGCCAAAGCCCGCGCCAACCGGCAAAGCCGAGGCCGCGCGGACTTCTTCAAGCCGTTTTGCGAAATCTTCGGGGAGCTTGTCGCGCGCGCCCGTAACTCCGGCAACAGTCACGTAATACAAAAATCCCGAGCCCGTCTTGGAAATCTTTTTTATTCTTTCAAGCGGGGTCGTGGGGGAGGCGAGCGCGATTAAATCGAGGCCGTTTGCCTTCAAGTGCGGCAGCACTTCGCCGCTTTCCTCGATTGGAAGGTCGGCGACAAGCCACGCGTTTACGCCCGCTTCCTTCGAGCGGCGCGCGAGGTTGTCAACGCCCATTTGAAAGAACGTGTTGAAGTAGCCGAACAGCACAAAGGGCGTCTTTACGCCGCGGGCGCGCAGGCGCAAGACCATGTCCAAAATCATGCCGACATTTGTGCGCGAGGCGAGGGCGCGGTTGCTCGCCTCCTGGATTGTCGCGCCGTCCGCCATCGGGTCGGAGAAGGGGACGCCCAGCTCGATTATGTCCGCGCCGCATTGCGAAATTTTTTCGGCGAGCCTTTCGGTGAATTTTATGTCGGGGTCGCCGCAGGTTATAAAGAGCGCGAGAGCCGCGCGGTTTTGCCTCTTCAAATTTTTAAACGTCTGCTTAATCATTTTTTTCGCCTTTGAGATAGTTCATTACGCTGTTCATATCCTTGTCGCCGCGGCCGGAAAGGCATACGACGATTTTTTCGCCGCGCTTTCTTTTCTTGGCGTTTTTGATTGCCTGTGCGACTGCGTGCGATGATTCGAGCGCGGGAATTATGCCCTCGAGCCTGCACAAAATTTGGAAAGCCTCAATCGCCTCGCCGTCGTTTACGACTTCGTACTTCACCCTGCCTGTGTCGCGCAAATAGGCGTGCTCGGGGCCGATGCCCGGATAGTCGAGCCCCGCGCATACGGAGTGGGTGTTTTGGATTTGCCCGAATTTGTCCTGCAACAGATACGTCTTGTTGCCGTGCAAAACGCCGACGCTGCCCGCGTTGAGGCTCGCCGCGTGCCGCCCGCTTTCGATGCCTTCGCCGCCCGCCTCGACGCCCGTAATCGCGACGCTTTCGTCACCCAAAAACGCGCTGAACAGTCCTATGGAATTGCTGCCGCCGCCGACGCATGCGATGACTTCGTTTGGCAGCGAGCCGAATTTTTCAAGGCACTGCTTCTTCGCCTCTTTGCCGATTACCGACTGGAAGTGGCGCACGATTTGCGGGTAGGGGTAGGGGCCCGCCGCTGTTCCTATGACGTAGAAAGTGTTTTTGCAGGTTGCAACCCAGTTGCGCAGTGCTTCGTTCATGGCGTCTTTTAAAGTCGCGCTGCCCGAATTTACCGCGACCAAATTCGCGCCGAGCATCTTCATTCTGTCGACGTTCGGGGCTTGCCTGGCGATGTCTTCGCTGCCCATAAAAACGTCGCATTCAAGCCCGAAGAGCGCGGCTGCTGTCGCGGTTGCCACGCCGTGCATGCCCGCGCCCGTTTCGGCGATTAGGCGGGTTTTGCCCATGCGCCTTGCAAGAAGAGCCTGCCCCAGGGCGTTGTTTATTTTGTGCGCGCCGGTATGGTTTAGGTCTTCGCGCTTCAAATATATGTCGGCTCCGCCGCAAAATTCGCTAAGCCTTTTTGCGAAGTAAAGCGGAGACGGCCTGCCGACGTAGTCTTTTAAAAGCGAGGCGAATTCCGCCTTGAATTCGGGCGACTTTTTCGCTTCAATAAACGTGCGCTCGAGCTCTTTTAGAGGCTCGATGAGCGTTTCTGCGACGTATGTGCCGCCGTAAATTCCGTACCGCGTTTCGTCAGATTTTTTTAGAGTTTTCATTGTGGTAATTATTTTTGAAATGCTTTTTTTGCCTTTGGTTTCTTCGAGGGACGAGTTGAAGTCGAGCGCGAATGGGCGGACTTCTTTTTGGGCGGCTTTCGCGTTTAAAAGAGAAATTCCGCCCGCCAAAATGACGTCTTTTTTCCGCGAAAGAGCCTTTGCTAAATTCCAGTTTGACCTCTCGCCCGAGCCGCCGCTTTTTGCGTCGGCGACGATTTTTTGAGCGGGGAAATCCGCCGCGTTTTCGACGTCTTTTCCGCTTTGCAGGCAGAACGCCTTCCAGATTTGCGCGCCTGTTTTTTTTGCGAGGCTTTTTGCAAACGCCGCGCTTTCATCCCCGTGAAGCTGGATTGCAAATAGGCTTAAATTTTTTGCAATTTCCAGAATAAATTCTTCGCTTTGGTTTTGGAATACGCCAACAAGCTTTGCGTTTTTGGGAAGGGCTGCGGCAATCTCTTTTGCTTTTTCAAGCGAAATTTTGCGCGGCGAATTTTCCGCGAAAATAAGACCCAGAAAATCCGCGCCGTTTTGGTGCGCCGCAACTGCCGCCTCTTTTGAATTTATGCCGCAAATCTTGATTTTCATAAGCGTTATAATAGCAGAGTTTGAAGGGCTTGGGCGGGATCGGGCTTTTCCATGAGCGCGCTGCCGATAAGGCAGGCGTCCGCGCCCGCGCGCATCATCATGTCAAGCTCGGCGGCAGTGTTTATGCCGCTTTCTGCAACCTTTTTGCAGCGATTGGGAATTAGTTTTAAAAGAGCCGACAGGGAAGAAATGTCGGTTTTAAAAGTCGCCAAGTCGCGCGAATTTACACCGATAATTTTTGCGCCGCAATTTATTGAAGTTTCGATTTCTTTTGCGTTGTGGGTTTCGCACAAAATGTCGAGCCCGATTTCCTCTGCGTATGAAAGCAGCTCTTTTAAAGTTTTTTCGTCGAGCATCCGCGCGATTAAAAGAGCCGCGCTTGCGCCCGCGATTTTCGCCTCCAAGAGCTGGTATTTGCAAAAGATAAAATCCTTGCGAAGAAGCGGAATTTTTTTTACGGCGGATTTTGCAATTTTTAGATTTTCAAGGCAGCCCAAGAAAAAATCCTCCTCGGTAAGAACTGAAAGCGCGGCCGCCCCAGATTTTTCAAGGCATTTGGCAAGGCTTTGCGCGTCGAAGTTTTCCCTAATCAAGCCCCTTGAAGGCGAGGCTTTTTTAAGCTCGGCGATAACCGCGGGCTTCGAATTTTTCGGCGTCAGCGCATCGAAAAACGACGGGGCATCGGGAGCGTTTTGAAGGGCTTTTTCAAGCTCAGAAAACGGAACTTTTCGCGCCGCCTCCTCAACTCTTACGCGCTTTTTTTCGAGAATTTTATCGAGTATTGAAGTCATTTTGCGTTTGTAAATTCGACGAGCTTTTCAAGCTTTTTTAGGGCTTTGCCAGAGGTTAAGGATTCTTGCGCCATTTCATACGCAGAGAAAAAGTCGTCTGCCAAATTTGCCGCGATTATCGCCGCCGCGGAGTTTATCAAGACGATGTCTCTTGCGCCGCCTTTTATCTTGTTTTCGAGAATGCCGCGCAGAATTTTCGCGTTTTCAGAAGGGTCGCCGCCGCGGATTTCGGAATTGTCGCAGGTTCTGCCGAGGAGCGTTTCGGGGCGGAATTCGTAGGTTTTAATTGAGCCGTTTCTAAGCTCGCTTATGCGGGTGGGGCAGGACACTCCGATTTCGTCGAGGCCGTCGAGGCTGTGCACGACAAGCGCGCGCGACGAGCCGAGCCTTAAAAGAGTTTGAGCCAAAACTTCCGTGAGCTTCGAGTCGAACACGCCCAAAAGCTGCCCCTTCGCCCCCGCGGGGTTTACGAGGGGGCCGAGCAAATTGAAGATTGTGCGAAAGCCCAGAAGCTTGCGCACGGGAATTGCGTATTTGAATGCGGGGTGCATTTTTTGCGCGAACAAAAAGGCGATGCCGTTTTCCTGCAAGCAGTGCTCCATGACGCTCGGGTGGGCGTCGATGTTTACGCCAAGAGCCGCGAGGACGTCCGCCGAGCCGCATTTGCTCGAAACGGATCTGCCGCCGTGCTTTGCAACATGCGCGCCCGCGCCCGCCGCCACAAACGCCGCGGTCGTTGAAATGTTGAAGGTGTCCGCGCCGTCCCCGCCCGTGCCGCAGGTGTCGATTGCAGGGTGCGAGCTTGTGTT
>JAFXRX010000058.1 GCA_017526045.1 Opitutales bacterium | reverse complement strand
TTCGACGGGCAAGGAGTTGACAAGAACTTGGCTGAGGCCGCAAAGTGGTTTCGCAAAGCGGCGGAGCAGGGCAACGCAAATGCGCAGTTCAATCTTGGGTGTTTATACTTCAATGGCAACGGTGTGGACAAGAACTTGCCTGAGGCCGCAAAGTGGTTTCGTAAGTCCGCCGAGCAGGGTAATTCTTTCGCACAGTACACTCTTGGAATTTGTTATTACGAAGGTAAAGGCGTTATTAAAAATAAAATTAAGGCATATGCTTGGTACGCGCTTGCGTCAAAAAACGGAGATGAAAAAGCTTCAAATAATATGCAGATTCTCGCAAGTGAGATTACTACGAGTCAAATAGAAAAGGCCTTGGAATTGGCAGAAAAATACGACAATGGAAAGTTCGACTGATTCCTAAAAAACGAAATAACTCTCTACGCAAAAGCCCCCGAATTTGGGGGCTTTGCCGCATATAAAATTTATTCTCCGGCGGCGGATAAAAGTTTTTTCTTTGCGATGCGGATAAACGCAAAAGAAATTGTGAATGTTTGAAGCGACATTATTATCCCGAATCTCGCAAAGTTTTTGTAAAATTCCAAAATCCCCGCCTCCTGCGCCTGCGGGCTGCCGACGCGGCTTGTCGCGTACAAAATAAATCCGATTGCTGCAAAGTACACGGCAAAGCCGAATATGTACGACAAAATCCAATTTTTAAAAAATTTTTCCGCAGCCCCGACGCAGGCGAGCGCGAGGAAATATCCGAGCGCAAACACTGCAAAATACGACGCCGCAAGAGTCGCGTAAAATTTTTTGTCCGCCAAAACCGCCGCCCATGCGTCGTTTTGCCCCTGCAAAAACAGAATTTCGAACATCGCAACCAGCGTTGTAATCAGCGCCGCAATCAGGGCGCATAAAAGGTGGGTCTTAAGATATTTCAGATTCTTTTTATCGGAGTGCGGAAAATTTTTTAATCTTCGGGCGAGGGGAGCTTGTCGAGAAATTCGCGCAGCCTCCGCGCCGTCTCGGAGCCTATGCCCTCGACTTCTTCAAGCTCTTTTGTTTGGGCTTTGCGCAGCGCCGCAATCGAGCCGAAATATTTTAAAAGCGCGTCTTTGCGCTTTTGCCCCAAGCCCTCGAAATCGTCCAAAACGCTTTCGCGGATTTTTTTGCGCTGCAGGGTTTCGCGGTAGGCGTTTGCAAAGCGGTGGGCCTCGTCGCGTATGCGCTGCAAAAGTTTCAGCCCTTCGTTTTCGCGCGGCAGCTTTATTTCGTCGAAGTCGGAGCAGACAATAGTCTCCTCGCGCTTGGCAAGCCCAATGACTTTCGGCGGGGTGATGCCGCGCTTTTCAAACGCTTCCAATGCGGACTTTACCTGGCCTTTGCCGCCGTCGATTACCACGAGGTTTGGCATAGGCTTTTTTTCCTCGAACAGCCTGCCGTACCTGCGCCCGACGACTTCCTCCATTGCGGCGTAGTCGTTGTTTTCGACGTGCATTTTGAAGCGGCGGTATTTGTTGTTGGCGGGCAGGCCTTCGTCAAAATGCACCATTGAGGCGACTGTGAACGAGCCCGACATGTGGGAGATGTCAAAGCACTCCATTGCATGCGGCTTCTTCTTCATTCCAAGCGCGCGCGAAAGCTCGACCAATGCGCGCTCCGCCACCGCCTTCGAGGTGCGCGAGGGGTCTTTTTTTATTTCGCGCAGTTTTGAAGTTTGCGAGATTGCCCAAATTGCGTCGCGCATTTTTGCCGCCTTTTCGAAATCCTCGTTTTGGCTTGCAAGCAGCATTTTTTCTTCGAGCTCCTCGATTATTTCCCCCGTTTGGTTGTTCAAAAATTCGAGAGATTTTTTTACGCGAACGGCGTATTCCTCCTCGCTTACGATGTTGCTTGCTGAAAAGATTTCAGCCCTCGCGTCGTCGTAGAGCCTCCATTTGCCGTCGGGCAGTTTTTGCGGCTTTGCGTCGGAGGAAATTATGCCGAAGTCTTTTTTGAGCTGGTTTATGGTCGAGTAAATAGACTTCGTGTTGAGGTAGGGGCCGTAGTAGAGCGCGCCGTCCTCCTTTGCGTGGCGGCAGAACGTGAAGCGCGGCAGCGGCTTGAATGTTTCGACCCTTAGAAGCAGGAAATTTTTGTCGTCGCGCTCGAGCGTGTTGTAGCGCGGTTTCCAGCGCTTTATGAGCTTGCTTTCGAGCATCAGAGCCTCCGCTTCGCTGCGCGCCTGCATATATTCAAAATCCGCAATCGAGGCAATCATAGCGGCGTTTTTCGGCGAGTACGCCTTCTGCCGCGCGGTCGACTGGAAGTAGTGCGAAACTCTCCGCTTCAAATTCACAGCCTTGCCGATGTATATAATTTGCCCGAACCTGTCCTTCATCAGGTACACTCCGGGTGTGGTGGGCAGGCGGCGCAGCTTTTCTTTGAGCGTTTGTTTTTTGTCTTCCATTTTTGGCGTTTAAAAAAGCGACATCTGCCGCGCGTCCCAGTCGGGCGAATTGCGCTTGCCGGCGGGCGTTTTTTTAAGCTTTTTTTCGATTGAAAGGTGCTCGCGAACGGCAGTGCCTTCGTTTTCGAGCTCGTTTAGAATTTCCTTCGCCCTTTCGATGACTTCCCTCGGCAGCCCCGCAAGCCGCGCGACTTGTATGCCGTAGGATTTGTCCGCCGCGCCTTTTTCGATTTTGCGTATGAAGATGATGTCGTCGTTCCACTCTTTGACTGCGATGCGGTAGTTGACAAGCCTCGGCAAAATTCCGTCGAGGCGCGTCAGCTCGTGGTAGTGCGTCGCAAATAGCGTTTTGGGGCCCGAGGAGTTTTCGCCGTGCAGATATTCGACAACCCCCCACGCGATGCTAAGCCCGTCGTAGGTGCTCGTGCCGCGGCCGATTTCGTCCAAAATTATGAGCGAGCGCGAGGTGGCGTTGTTTAGGATGTTCGCGGTCTCGTTCATTTCGACCATGAATGTGGAGTTGCCCTTTGCGAGTTCGTCGGACGCGCCGACGCGGCTGAAAATTCTGTCGAGAATGCCCATTTTGCAGGACGAGGCGGGCACGAACGAGCCCGTTTGCGCCAAAAGGCATATCAGCGCGACTTGGCGGATGTATGTCGATTTGCCCGCCATGTTCGGGCCCGTTATGAGCGCGATTTGGTTTTTCGTCGAAGACAGTGCTGTGTCGTTTGGCACGAACGCCTGCGTGCGCGAGGCGCCGTTTTTGGAAAGAACCTGCTCGACAACGGGGTGGCGGCCGTCCTCGATTTCAATCGAGTCGGAGTCGTCCACAACGGGGCGGCAGTAGTTCAAGTCGCGCGCAAGCTCGGCCCAGCCGCGGAATACGTCGATTTCCGCGAGCGCCTGCGACGCCTTCATAAGGGGCGAAAACTGCCCCAAAATTTTTTCCACAATCTGCGCAAAAAGC
>JAFXRX010000057.1 GCA_017526045.1 Opitutales bacterium | reverse complement strand
GGCGGAGTTATAGGCGCAATGTGCGCGGGCCCCTGGGGGGCGGTAATCGGGGCCGCAATCGGGCACTTCTCGGTTGACGCGGACAAGAAAGAGCCAGGGGGCGAAGGCGGCGGCAACGCGCTTCTTTTGATATGCGAGGCCGCGGCGAAAATCGCAAAGGCAAAGGGCGTGATAAAGCGCGAGGAGATCGACGAAATCGAGCAGATTTTCCGCGAGCTCAATTTGAGCGAAGCCTCGCGCCAAAAGGCGATAGGCTATTTCAGAAACGCAAAAAACTCGTCGCGCCCGATTGAAAGCATAGCATTCGAGTTTGCGCAAACTTTCCCCTCCGCCGAAAGCAGAAATACGTTTTTGCAAATTCTTTTGCGCATAGCCCTTTCCGACGGCTCAATGCAGGCGGAGGAGTTCGAGGCTCTGAAAAAAGTCTGCAAGGCCCTTGCAATCGACCCTTCCGTTTTGGACGGCTTTTATTCGGGCGGGCAATACCGCAGCTATTCGTCGCGCGAAAATACATATTCCGCGCCTTCGGGAGACCTTGCCGAAGCCTACGCCGTTCTCGGCGCAAAGCCCGAAGCAACGACGGCCGAAATCAAAAACATCTACCGCAAAAAGTGCAAAGACCTGCACCCCGACGTCCTCAGAAGCAAGGGGCTTGGCGAATTCGCCATCAAGGCGATAGAAGCGGAGCTTGCCAAAGTCAACGAGGCCTACGATAAAATCATGAAATCAAGGCGATAAAATGGAAAAGATAAAAATAACCGCAAACGGCAAAAAGTTTGAAATTGCAAGCGGGCAGACCGTCGCGGAATTTGCGCGCGCGCTCGGGCTCAACCCGCAAAGATGCGTCGTGGAGCTCAACCAAAAAGCCCTCAAATTTGCCGATTTTGAAAATAAAACGCTGCAAGCGGGCGACGTTTTGGAAATCTTAAGCCTCGTTGCGGGAGGGTAGTTTTATGGAGGAAACACCTGCGGAATTTGCGCGCTACCAAAGGCAAATTGCCCTCGGCGGCTTCGGCTTGGAGGCCCAGCAAAACCTGAAGAATTCCCGCGCCGTTTTGATAGGCGCAGGCGGCGTCGGCAGTGCGATAGTCGGGCTTTTGGCGGGCGGCGGCGTCGGCAAAATCGACATAATCGACTGCGACAAAGTCTCCGTCTCAAACCTCCACCGCCAGACAATTTACAAAGAGGCGCAGGCGGGCGAAAGCAAGGCTCGCCTCGCAGCCCTCTACGCTTCGGGCTTAAATTCGTCGTGCCAAATAACGCCGATTGCCGACATGGTAAAAGACGCCGCAAGCCTTGCAAAAATCCTCAAAGGCGCGGACGCCTGCATAGACGCCACCGACTCGTTTTCAACCCGCCTCGTAATTTCCGAAGCCTGCGAAAGCCTCAAACTTCCGCTAATTTACGCGGGCGCGCAGGGCTTTGTCTCGCAGGTTGTTTTGTTCGGCGAAAATTTCTACCTGCGGGACATCCTCCCCGACAAAGACGCGCAAGGCGAAAAGCCGCGGGGGCTGCCGATTTTCCCCGCGAGCGCGCAATTAAGCGGAGTTTTGGCGGCGGGAATTGCAATTAGATTTCTCGCAAAAATAGAAAATTTTGATTTCGGCAAATTTTTGAGCTTCGATTTCGCCTCGGGCAAGTTTAAGCAAATGCGCCTGCGCTAAAAAAAACCCGCAAGCGATTTTGCGGGGGTTGCAAAGTTTTTAGAGGCGCAAAAAACTTAAAATTTTTGCTTGCAAATCGGAATGAAAATTCTAAATTGCATTTCTTTATTTAACGGACCAGTAGCTCAATGGTAGAGCAGCAGCCTTTTAAGCCGTTGGTTCCGGGTTCAAGTCCCGGCTGGTCCAATAAATAGTTTCGGCGCGTTTGAACGCGCCTTTTTTTTACTCCGCAAAAAGGAAACACACCATGCAAAACTACACAGTGCAGACATCGGGCGTATGCGCAAAAACCATAAGCTTTTCGATTGGCGGCGGCAAGCTCTCGGGCGTCAAATTCCACGGCGGCTGCCCGGGCAACACGGCGGCAATAAGCAAGCTCGTCGAGGGCGCGGACGCGCAAAAAATCGCGCAAATTTTGAAGGGCAACGACTGCGGCGGCAGGGGCACTTCGTGCGCAGACCAGCTCGCGCGCGGCATCGAGCAGGCTCTCGCAAAATCAAACCCCTGAAAATTTGGGCTTTGCAAAATCCGATTTTTTTGCAAAAATAACGGAATTATGAAAAAGATTTTTTTGCTTGCCTCCCTATTTTTGAGCCTGCTTTTGAGCGCATGCCAAACCGTCCCCGAAGAGCAAATTTCGAGGCTTGAAACCTACTATTTGCAAGCCCCCGAAGGCGGGAGCGTCTTTTTTGAAAAATACGCGGACAAGCAAAGCTGCCGCGCCGCGGCGGAGGCGGCAATAGAAAGCAGCCTCGGCGAGCGCGGCTACAAGCGGGCGGGAAGCCAAAGCGGGGCGCAGTTTATCGTGGCCCCCCACTACTACCCCGAAACATTCGAATACCCCGACCCCTTGTCGCGCGGGCAAGGCGCGCTGAAATTCGGAACCGCGCTCAACCTCTCAATCCGCATAACAACGCCCTCGGGGCAGTTTTTGTTCAGCGGCGACACCCGCTACAAGCTGACGCGCGAAAACCTCAACGCCATAAGCATCGCCCGCCAGGTCGAATGGGCGCTAAAACACTTCCCGCAGCGGGCGGGGGCGCAAAATTAGCCCTCAAAAAAATGCTCGACGGGCCCCGCGCGCGTTTTGTATTTTAAAAAAATATTTTTATGGCATTTTCAGTCGACGACATCCGCAAAGATTTTCCCGCGCTGCAGCAGAGGCTCGAAGGCGGCAAGCTCGTGTATTTCGACAACGCCGCAAGCGCGCAAAAGCCGCTGTGCGTCATAGAAAAGGCGGCGGACTTCTACCGCAGGGACTATTCCAACATACACCGCAGCGCGCACGAGCTGAGCAGGCGCGCGACTGTGGCGTTCGAGGAGGCGCGCAAATGCGTTTCAAAACACTTCAACGCCCCTAAAAATTTCACTGCGGTCTTTACGCGCGGGGCGACCGAGGGCTTAAATATCGTGGCGCGCTGCTACGGCGAAAAGTTTTTAAAAAAAGGCGACGAAATAATCTTAAGCCAGATGGAGCACCACGCAAACATCGTGCCCTGGCAGCTCTGCGCAATGCGAACGGGCGCGGAAATAAAAGCCGCAAAAATCCTGCCAAACGGCGAGCTTGACATGGGGCACCTTCAAAGCCTTGTAAGCCCGCGCACAAAAATAATTTCAATCGCGCACGCCTCGAACGTTTTGGGCACGATAAACGACGTCCAAAAAATTTCCGAAATCGCAAAAAAAGCGGGGGCGGTTTTCTGCGTCGACGCGGCGCAGTCGTCGCCGCATTTTCTCGGCGACATATCCGAAATCGGCTGCGACTTTTTCGCGTGCTCTGCGCACAAATGCTTCGGCCCGACCGGCGAGGGCGCGCTGATTGCAAACACGGAAATCCTCAACGAAATGGACGTCTGGCAGGGCGGCGGCGACATGATTGAAAGCGTTTCCTGGGAAAAGACGACATTCCGCCAGGCCCCCGAAAAATTCGAGGCGGGCACGCCCAACATCGCGGGCGCGGTGGCGTTTGCGCGGGCCCTGCAATATATGGATTCCCTCGACATTCCCGCCGCGCGCGCCCACGAGGCGGAGCTTTTAAAGCGCGCGACAGAGCTGCTTGAAAAAATCGAGGGGCTGCGGATTTTGGGGAACGCAAAAAACAAAGTGCCGCTAATTTCATTCGCCGTAAAAAACATCCACCACAACGACATCTCCACCATGCTCGACGCAAACGGCATCGCGGTGCGCTCGGGGCACCACTGCGCCGAGCCGCTTATGAATGCGCTCGGGGTTTCGGGCTCGTGCAGGGCGTCTTTTGCCTTTTACAACACGCTCGAGGAAGTCGAATTTTTCGCAAAAAAATTGCGCTCAGCAGTCAATCTGCTTTCGTGAGGCGCGGCGGCGCAAAAGCGCGAACGCAAAAGCGGCCGCGCCGAAAATCGCCGCGCAAAAAGACGCCTCGGGCACGAGGGCGTACGCCAGCGCAAACGTTTCAGTTTCGGGCATTTCGCCGTAAGCCATATCAAAAAACGCGACGCGCAAAAGATATTCGCCGTCGGTTGCAAGCTCCAAATAAAGGTGCTCTACGTTGTTGTATGAAGTGTCGGAAACCGCGACCAAATTGTGCGCGCCGTCCAAAACTATCCAAAGCTCCAATCCCAAATTAGAAAAGTACAAGCTGTCGAAGCTCGCCATTTCTCCGGAAATTTCGGAGACTTCGGAATGCGCATTCCAAACGAGGGTCGCGCTCAAAAGTTCGCCCTCGAAAGCCCAGCCCAAATCGTACCACAAAGAGGAGTTGGCGGGAATTTCTGAAAGCGTCCAAAATTTCCGCTGCGTCAAGTTCATTATGTGTTCAAGCGCGCCCGCGGCGTCGAGCGAGCCCGCCCCGCTGTCGAAATCTAAGCCTTGCGTTGTAAGGATTACGCCCGGGAAAGTCGAAGTCATCGTAATTCCTCCGCCGAGGTCGAGAGTTGCGGTGTAGTCTGAAATTATTTGGTTGTTCGTCCAGCCCGCGGGCTTTTTTGCGGAATTTAAAAGAATGGCCTTCACAACGCGCGTGTCGCGCATTTTTTCGAACAAGTCCCCGTACGCGCCGCCGTACGCCTCCTCGAGCGCGCGGCTTGCCGAATTCATTAGGCAGACAACCCCGCTTGCAATCGGCGCGGCAATGCTCGTGCCGCTCGACCACAAAAACAAGTCGGTTGCGTCACTGCCCTCTTCGAAAGTCGCAAAGCTTATGTTCTCGCCGGGCGCGCAAATGTCGACCGCGGGGCGGACGCTGCTTGCGATTTCGCCGGAAATGGGGTTGTAAAAATCCGAAGGCGAGCGCGAGCTGAAATCCGCAACCCTGTCGAATGCCGAAGGGTTGCCCAGCGCGCCGACAGTTATGCCGTTATACGAAAGCGCAAGCGAGTGCACCGTATTTTCGGCGCCGCCCGAATTGCCCGCGGAAACGACAAAAGTCGTATTTGTGTTTTGGCATGCAAGCGAGTCGGCGACAAATGCAAAAACGTGCCCCGCGTCCGCCGAATCGGTGCCCCAAGAGCTGTTTATGACGTCGCTTGCGCCGAAGAAATGCGAATAGACGCCGTAAAAATCGGAAAGCCCGACAGAGACGTTGCCGTTCCCCGCGCTCCTTGCAACAGAGCCCGCCGAAAGCTCCGCAAGGGGAGCGATGCCAAGCGAGGCAAAATAGGCGATGTCGCTCGAAGCTTCGGCGTTGTAGCCCGCAATGACGCCCGCAGTTCCCGTTGCGTGCGGGGAATAGAGCGCGGAAGCCTCCGCGCCTTCTGGGACGACGACTTCGCCCTTGGGCGTGTCCGCAAGCGCGTAGTGCCCGGGCAAGTACACGCCAAGCTCGACGTTCGCCGCCTTCGCGCCCTGCCCGTAAACGCCCAAGCTGAAAAACGCGTCCGCTCCGACAATCAAATTTGCTATTTCCGCAGTGTTTTCGGGCTCGTTATAAGAGAGGACGAAGTTCTGCGCGGCAATGTTTTGGGCATAAAAAATTTCGGCATTTAAGACACTTGAAACGCCGATTGCGCAAAACAGAAAAGCTGCTGATTTTTCAAGAAAACTCGCCGCGCTCATTTTTGGAAAAAACGGATATGCAAATAGTTAAAATATATTTTCTTTCAAAATTCAAACAAATAATTTCGCCCTCCCCTCCGCAAAAAGCCGGAGAAGGAAAAATCCCTCCCCGGCTTTGCAATAAAAAAACATTCGGGCTTATTTCGCCTCGGGCTGCGCGGCGGACTGCGCTTCCGCGGCGGGCGCGTCCGCATTCGCCTCGACAATAACAATCTGCTCTTGCGCCGGCTCGTCTTTTGCAAACGGATTTTTTACAAAACCCGCCTTTATGCAAACCCCGTAAACCGACGCCGCCACAACCAGTATCACAAAAATAGGCAGCCACGGGCTGCGCTTCTGCGCAAACGGGTCCCTGCCGTTTTTGCGCGCGCCTTTGGGCAGAGCCGCGCTCTTGGTCAGAGTCGCGCCCAAAACCATATTCATTTTTGCGCGGGTGTTGACAGCCCACGCATTGGCGTCGAGCAGCGGCCCGAGATTGCGCAACCTCAATTTCAAGCTCGCAAGAACCATGGAAGGCAGCGAAATCAAAAGCATCGCCCCGATTATATAAAGCGGCAGCTTTATAAAGCCTATTCCGCCAAGAGCCACCAAAATCGCGCTCAAAGCCGTCGTGACGCCGCCGACTGCCACGCCGATTGCGGCGAGCGTGCCGATGTCCATTTTCTTCGGGGCTTCCTTCTTTTCGGCGGTTGCGGTCATCGAATTCATGGCGTCGGCGTCGGCGGCACTCGCGCGCTTTGCAATCATATTTCCAATCCAGGCGGCAAAACGCTTGTACGGCGACCAGAACGCCTGGCGCACGCTGATTGGGTTTTGCACGATTTTTGTGATTGTGGCGTCCCAGTCCTTGCCGTTTCTGTCGTAGAAAACGCCGTTTCTGCCGACGATGAGATTGTCGCAGTCGCCCGTCGTTACGGCTGCGGCGATAGAAAACGGCGCTTCGCCCTTGCGCTTGCAGTCGCAGTAAACGAGGTAGGTGTAGCTAAGCGGCGAGAGAGTGGCATGCTTGCCGGCGTCGTCAACCTTGATGCAAAGCTCGCAGACGCGCTGGTCTATGAAAAGCTCGCCGACCTGGAACATCGCCTTTCCCTTGCGCGTGTAAAAAGCCTTGAAGCTTACAAAGTTTGTCAAAAGCTCCAGCAAGTCGCGGTTGAGCCGCGCGAGCTTTTCGACTTTTTCGATGTTGTCGACGGCGTGCTTTAAAGACTCGTCTTTTGCGATTAGCCCGAACAATTCCTCCTTGCAGTTCGAAGCCAAAAGCTTGTCGATATACTCGTCGCCCAAATCCGAAACGCCGCCGTCGGATTTCGCGGCGGACCACGCGGCAAACGGCGCGAACATCGCCTTTATTTTAAACCAGTCGGCGCGCGGCAAAACGTCAGCCGACGCCGAAACTTTCGCGACGACTTTTTCCCTGAAATCGCCGACTGCTGCTTGCCATGCGGGGTTGATTTCAGACGAGAGCTTAAGCTCGTTTTCCGAGGCGATTTTTGCAATCGGCAAGCCCGCCAAAGCCTCTGTGGACGCGGAAATGTCGCCCTTCAAAACCTCCGCGAAATTTTCCTTCGTGGCGTTGACAAGCTCCGCGGAGCTGTCGCCGTAGGAAAGGATTGAGGCGCGCGTGAAATAGTCGTCAATCTTTGCCGAAACCGCAGAATACGCCGCATACGCCGCGGCTGTGCCGTCGCCGAAAACAAAGATTTTTTGGGCGTTGTTTTTGGCCTCGTCGCGCCACGCCGCATAGGCTTTGAGCTTGTCGAAAAATCCGTTGATTATATCCGCGTTTACGCCCGCCTCGCCCGAGCGGTCGGCGACGGAGCCCATGACTTTTATGATTGATAAAATCGCCTCTTTTTGCTCGCCGCTCTCCGCGCTCAAAGCAGTAATTACGCCGTCGGCGTTGAAGGCAGTCCCCGCGAAGACCGCGCTTTTGTCGGCAAAATCCGCGACGGAAATCGAGTCTGCATCGGGCTTGCCCAAATTTTTCAAAACTTCCTTCGCGCTTGCCAAGAGCACTTTGCCCTCTTCGGTAGCGTCGTTTATGTCGCTTAATTTGAGCTCGGGAGAGCCCGCGAGCAGGCAGTCGGGGTTTTTGAGAAGAGCGCAAGCCCACTCGCAAGCCGAGACAACTTCGGGCGAGCGCACGCGGCCGTCGCGGTCGGTGTCGATTAAATCGAGGGTAGTCGTGTCGAAATGCACGCCGCGCGTCGGACACGCCAAAGCCGCCCAAAGCTTTTGGTCGAGCGAGCGGATGTTTGCAATGTCCGCCCCTGAATTAAATTCGGCCTGATATACGCCGCCTGCCTTAAAAAATGTCCATTTGTGAGATTGCGTTTTCATTGAAGCTGAAATTAAATTTATGATTATTTTATTTGCAAGAGAAATTTATTGCCCCATAATATCCAAACATGAGCTTAAATGAAGATTTGACAAGCCTGCCGCCCGACAAAACTCCCGACATCGTGGAGCTCGACGCCGTTGAAATGGAAAGCCCGCGCGCAAAAAAAGTCGGCGGCGGCGCAAGAGGCGGCAATTTCAAGGATTCTCCAAACCGCCAAAAGCCCGACATATTCATCGCCCAAGACCAAAACTGCTGCTCGAACTGCTGCCTGCTTGCGATTTTGTTTGCAATGTTTATTGCGCTTTCAGCCCTCGTTTTTTAGCCGAAAAATTTTCCTGATTTAAAAAAAATCCGAAGCCCAAAAAAAGCTTCGGATTTTTTCTTTTTTTGCGAAAGCCTGCAAACTACCTGCGGCGCGATTTTTTCTTTTTAAGCGAAAGCCCGCCGAATTTGCCGCCCGCCTTGCGCCCTGATTTCGCGCATTCCGCGGCATTGCAGGCAAAATTTTCTCTGGCCTTGGCTAGGGCTTCGGCGTCCATGACGGGAGATTTTGCGGGGTCGAAATCGCGGCTTTCAAGGGCGAATTGCGCCTTCGCCCTCTCTGCGTATTCGTCCGAAAATTTTTGCATGTAAAATGCAAAGTCTTTGCCGCCTTCGTCGAGAGCGGGGTTTAAATTCAGATTGCGCGGATTGTCCAAAATAAAGTCCCTTAGAACGCGCAAAGCCTCCGCCCTTTTGGCGATGTCAAACCACTGCGGGCTTTGCACAAACTCCTTCGTGTAGCCCCTGGGCGAGCCAACCATGCGCTCCAAGATGTCAAGCAGCGCCAAGTCCCTGTTTCTGCGCGCAAGCTGCGGCGCGTCGGTAAGCGACATGTCGTCTCCAAGCGAATACAAGATTGCGGGCACGACGCTCGGGGCGATTTCCGCCGCGCTAAAAATCGCGTTGCAGCCTTTTTTGTCCTCGTCGGAAATTGCGATTGCGTAAGTCGAGCGCGCGAAATCCGCAGAAGACGCCGCCCAATATTCGACGGGGCGCGAGGCGTCGGATTCGTGCGCCTTAAACAGGATAAAATAGTTGTAGCTGTGGGCGTCGGGATAAATCGCCTCGAGCTTCATGACCCCGTCGCGCCCCTGCATGATGCCGTCAAAAGAGAGAATGCGGTTTGCGCAGACTTTGTTTATGTCGTCGCAGTCGCCGCAAGTTGCGCAGGATTTTTCCTTGAACCTGCCCGCAAGGGCGGTTTTGCTCTGGTCGTCGCTGCGCGCCTCGAACGAGCGGCAAGTGGTTATTACAACAGGCTCCTGCGACCTAGCCGCAAAAAGCGCGCCCGCAAACAGAAGCATAAATATAGATAAAAATATCCTGCCCATAAATTGTTTTTATATTTTAAAACAAGTTATATATTGCAAAACAGCCTTGGCAACAAAAAAAAAGACTCCCGCAAAGAGCGCCTTCTTTTAAAATTAAAAATTGCGCGGAAATTATTTTTCCCCGTCGGAGTCGTCCTCGCCCAAAGTCGAGCCGCCGACGACCTTTACTGTCGCCATGATTTCGCTGCCGATTTTGTCGGCGACTTCGGGATTCTGCATTAAATACGCCTTCGCGGCTTCCCTGCCCTGGCCGATGAGCTCGCCGTTGTAGGAAATCCACGCGCCCTTCTTTTCCAAAATCTTGTTTTCGATGCCCAAGTCGATCAGGCTGCCCGTCTTGGAAATGCCCTCGTTGTACATAATGTCGAATTCGCATTCTGTAAACGGCGGGGCGACCTTGTTTTTGACAACCTTTATCTTTGTGCGGTTGCCGATTACCTTGCCCGCGGTGTCCTTAATTTGCCCTATTCTGCGGATGTCGATGCGCGTTGTGGCAAAGAATTTGAGCGCGCGGCCGCCCGGGGTTGTTTCGGGGCTGCCGAACATCACGCCGATTTTTTCGCGGATTTGGTTTGTAAACACGCAAACGCACGAAGTTTTGTTGATTGCCGCGGTAAGGCGGCGCATAGCCTGGCTCATCATGCGCGCCTGCAAGCCGACAGTGCTGTCGCCGAACTGCCCGTCGAGCTCGGTTTTGGAAACCAAGGCCGCCACGGAGTCGATTACAATTACGTCGATTGCGCCGCTTCTTATCAGCGTTTCCGCGATATTCAAGGCGTCCTCGCCGCATTCGGGCTGCGAGACCATCAAATTGTCGAGGTCAACCCCGACGATTTTCGCGTACCTGGGGTCGAGGGCGTGCTCGACGTCGATAAACACGGCGTTGCCGCCCTTCTTCTGCGCCTCGGCGATGAGCGAGAGGCAAAGGGTTGTTTTGCCCGACGATTCGGGCCCGTAAATTTCGCAAATTCTGCCGCGGGCAAGGCCGCCCACGCCGAGAGCCAAGTCGATGGCTATCGAGCCTGTGCTTATTACTTCAACATTCATTTTCGTGGCGTCGCCAAGCCTAATCAAAGACCCTTCGCCAAACTGTTTGTTTACCGCGCTCAAAGCGAATTCCAGCGCCTTGTCGCTTCCCCCTTCGGGCTGTGATGTTTTTTTTGCCATAATTTAATTCCGTTGATGTGTGATAAAAATATTGGTGCAAAGTTTTACGCAAATAAGCGTCGGCAAAATTCGCAAAAACTGCAATTAAATTTTTTGTAAATTTTTAGGATTTTTATTTGCTCCATTCGAGCATTTTTTCTATCGCCGCCCTCGCCTTTTGCGCAATTTCTTCGTCAACCGAAACTTGCGGCGACATATTTTTGAGGCAGTCGCGCAGCTTTTCGATTGTGTTTTTATCCATGTGCCTGCACGAGAGCCTGTCGGCATTAGGCGGCGGGGCTGCGACAAACGTTTTGTTTGGCACTTCGCGGCGAAGGCGGTGAATCATCTGCGCGACTGTCGCCACAATTATGGTCTCCGACGGGTTTTCGCGCGCCCATTTTATCATTTTTTCGGTGCTGCAAACGCAGTCGCAGACGTCCCTTGCGCTCTTTTGGCACTCGGGGTGGCAGACAATCGGCGCATTCAGCTCTTCGCGAAGCTTCTTCAAAGTTTCGGCGTTGTAGGAGGCGTGGGCGCAGCAGCAGCCGTCCCACAAAATCATTTTTCTGCCCGTCTGCTCCTCGACCCAAGAGCCCAAATAGCGGTCGGGGGCGAAAATTATCTGCTCGTCTTTTGGGAAATGCTCGACGATTTTTACGGCGTTGCCACTTGTGCAAATCACGTCGCTTAACGCCTTGACTGCCCCGCTGCAATTTATGTACGAGACGACTTTGGCGCCGGGATACTGCTTTTTGAAAGCCGCAAGCTCCGCGGCGGGGCAGGATTCCTCCAACGAACACCCGGAGGCGGGGTCGGGCATGAGGACTGTCTTTGCCGGGTTTAAAATCTTCGCAGTCTCCGCCATGAAATCGACGCCGCAAAACACTATTACGTCCGCTTTGGCGTCGCGCGCGCTGTACGAAAGCCCGAGGGAGTCGCCCACGAAGTCGGCAACTTCCTGGATTTCGTTTGCGACGTAGTTGTGCGCCAAAATTACGGCGTTTCGCTCTTTTTTAAGGCGCAAGACCTCTTGCTGGATTGCGCTCAGCGGCTTTTTGGGCTCGTTTTGGTAGGGTTGAAATATTACAGGCTTCATTTTATAATTCTACAAAATTGACACGCCGCGCCTTGTTGGTCAATATTCTATTTATTAAAAAAAATGAACGGCGACGCGGCAGTAATCGCGCTTTTTAGCGGAATGGACGCGCCATTGACCTATAAAATCCCCGACGCGCTTATTGGCAAAGTCGGAATAGGCTCGATGGTGCGCGTGCCGCTGCGCAGCCGCCTTGCCGAGGGCGTCGCAATAGAATTGCAAGACAGCGCAAGCCTAAATTTCAAGCTCAAAGAAATCCGCGGCCTCGTCCAGCCGCAAAGGGTGCTGACGCCCGACTTGATAAAGCTCGCCCTCTGGATGAAAGACTATTATTGCGCCTCGATGCAGGGAGTGATGGAGTCGATGATTCCCGCGGTGGTGCGCAGCGGCAAAAACCCGATGCTTGCAAAGGAAATCGCCCTTGCCCGCAAGCTCGAAGACGAAGAATTGGAAAAATTGTCGCGCCGCGCCCCCGCCCAGGCAAAGCTTTACGAAATAATGCTCGAAGAAAACGCGCCGATGCTGCGCGCCGCCCTTCTTAAAATGGCGCACGCAAGCGACTCCGCCGTGCAGGCTCTCATTTCAAAAGGAATATTTTGCGAGCGCGAAAAAATCCTGAACCGCGCCTCCTACCGCGACGAAATCGCCGAAGCCGAAAGAATTTCCGCAACCCCCCACAAGCTCAATCCGGAGCAGGCGCAAGCCCTAAACGCAATTCTTGAAAAAATCGAATCCAAAAAATACGCGACGCACCTTTTGTACGGCGTAACGGGCTCGGGCAAGACGGAAGTCTACATGCAGGCGATGCAGCGCGTGCTCGAAAACGGCGGCAGCTGCATATTTTTAGTGCCCGAAATTTCGCTTACGCCGCAGACTGTCGGGCGGCTGCGCTCGCGCCTCGGCGGGCTCGGCACGGAGCTTGTGGTCTGGCACAGCGGGCTTTCCGACGGCCAAAGGCTCGACGCGTGGCGCGCGATTGCAGAAGGCAGGGCGCGGGTTGTGGTCGGGGCGCGAAGCTGCGTGTTTGCGCCAATCGAAAACCCCGATTTAATAATAGTGGACGAAGAGCACGACGGCGCGTACAAGCAGGATAAAAACCCGCGCTACAACGGCAGGGACGCCGCGGTCATGCGCGCGAGCATTTCAAATTCCGTCTGCGTATTGGGCTCGGCGACGCCCTCTTTGGAAACGCTCTACAACGTACGCCAAAAAAAATACTCCCAAAGCATAATTTCATCGAGAATAGACGGCGCGCAAATGCCCAAGATAAAAATCGTGGACATGAAGTACGAAAAGCCAAACGCCCTTCTTTCAAACATGCTCATAAACAAGCTCTTTGAGCGCATGGAAAACGGGCAGCAGGCAATGCTCTTTTTGAACAGGCGCGGATACTCGAAAGTCTATGAATGCCCCGACTGCGGGCACGTCGAGCAGTGCCCGCATTGCGCGCTTTCAATGACTTGGCACCCCGCCGAAAACATCGTAAAATGCCACATGTGCGGCTACCAGAAGCCCGCGCCCTCCTCGTGCTCCGAATGCGGCTCGAAAAACGCAAAGTGGCACATATTCGGCACGCAAAAAATCGAGGAGGCCGTAAAGGCGATATTCCCGCAGGCGCGCGTCGGCAGAATGGACGCCGACACAATGAAGCGCAAGGACGACTACCGCAAAATCCTCGCCGAATTTAGGCGGGGCAATCTCGACATTTTAATAGGCACGCAAATGATAGCAAAAGGCCTCGACTTCCCCCGCGTGACGCTCGTGGGGGTGGTGAACGCCGACATCAGCCTGCACATCCCCGATTTCAGGGCGGCGGAGCACACCTACCAGCTGATTGTGCAGGTCGCCGGGCGCGCGGGGCGCGGCGGCGAGCGCGGCGAGGTCGTAATCCAGACCCGCACGCCCGAAGCCCCTCCAATCCAATACGCAAAAACAAACGACATGCAGTCGTTTTTGGAGGAGGAGCTCGCAAGCAGAATTGAATACAACTACCCGCCCTCCACGAGGCTAATCCGCCACATTTTCAAGAGCCGCTCGCTCGAAAAGCTCGAATTTTACGCGGAAAAATGGGCGCAGGCGGCGGAGGCGCAAGTCGGGCAAATCTGCCAAATACGCGGGCCAATCCCCGCCCCGATAGAAAAGATTGAGGACTTTTACCGCTGGCAAATCTGGTACTTTTGCCCGTCGGTCTGCGCAGTGACAAAAAAGCTCAACGCCCTGCGCCAAAACTTTAAATTCGACGACGAAGTGCAAGAACTTCTCGACATCGACCCCTACGATTTGTCATAATATCCCGAAATGAAAAATATCCTGAAACTCGTTTTGCTTGCCCTTTCAACGCTTTTGTGCGCCTGCGCCACAAAAATCCCCGACGAGGCGATAATGCAGCGGTACGGCCGCGAAGTGCTCATCGACGTGCGCACGCCGCAGGAGTACGACGAAGCCCACGTGCGCGGCGCGATTTTAATCCCCGTCGACGAGCTCGAAGCCGAAATAGACGAATACGGCATCGAAAAAGACGCGAAAATCGGCGTCTATTGCCGCAGGGGCGTCCGCGCCGAGAGGGCGAGGGAAATTCTCCTCAAGAAAGGCTACACAAACGTCCGCAACCTCGGCGGCATAAAAAAGCTGCAAAGAATAGCCCAAGGCGAAGACGCTGAAGATTTAGCCCCGAAACATAGGTCGAGAGAGTCGATTTTTTAAAAAAACGCCCGTTTTTTGTTAAAAAACCGCAAAAAATGTGCCAACGCCGCGCAATTTTTTCAAAAAAAGCTTTACAGAGCCGAAATTAGACGCTTTATTTACTGCTTTTCTAATTAAAGAGAAAATGCAAAAGACAAAGAAATCCATATCCAAACGCTTCAAGTTGACCGCGGGCGGCAAGCTTCTTCGCCGCAGCCCGGGCAAGCGCCATTTGCTGCGCAGCAAGTCTGTAAAGCAGAAGCGCGCTTCCGGCCACGACAAGAAAGTCGCTGAAGGCGTAGCCGCAAACATGAAGGCGGCAATGCCCTTCGCGTAATTCTTTTGGAGCAAAAACAAAAACGGCGTCGAAAGGGTGCAAAGGCGACCCCCAGACCACAAAAACAAAGGAAAGAATAAAACATGCCAAGAGTAACAAACGCAGCCAGCACAAGAGCGCGCAGAAAGCGCGTGCTGAAGTCAACAAGAGGCTATTTCGGCAACAAGAGCCGCCTCTACAAATTCGCAAAAGACGCCCAGATGCACGCGGGCGTATACGCGTACCGCGACCGCAGAGTCCGCAGGCGCGAATTCCGCACGCTCTGGATTGCCAGAATCAACGCGGCATGCCGCACGCGCGGCTTGAAGTACAGCGTATTCATGGCGGCTCTCAAGAAGGCCAACATCGAACTCGACAGAAAGCAGATTTCGGAATTGGCAATCAACAACGAAGCCGGCTTCGACGCTCTCGTAAAGCAGCTCAATTTGAAATAACCGCAAATTTGCGGCAAACTAAAAAAGGGAAAGCTTTTTTTAGCTTTCCCTTTTTTTTTGCGCCCATTCAATGCGCCGCAAGAAATGCCCGAAAAAAAATTCGCCCGAAAAATTATCTTAAAAACTTTCCGCTTGCGCGGCGTTTGCCGCCAACGGGCAGGATTTGGGGCATCGCAGCGCAAAAAAGCGCGGCGCCAAGCGCGCCCCAGGGGACGAAAAAATTTACAGCCGCCAAAACGCCCCAAAGGCCAATGTGCCTCAGCCGCTTAATCTCCCCTATAAAAAGAGTGAAAACCGACGGCAAAAGCATCAGCGCAAACAAAATCCTGCGCTGCGTAAACCCCAGCGAAAAAAGCCCGTAAAAATGGCAGGCGAGCCTGTAAGCCCCCGCCCCCGCCAAAAACAGATAAAACGCCGGCAGCAAATAGTCGCGCCAAAACTCGCGCCGCCCTATTTCCCCGCGCGAAGAAAAAGCCCCCTGCGCCCCGCCGAAAACGCCGAGCGACAAAATCGCAAAAAACCTCGCGAAGCTCGCTTTGACAATCGGGGCTGTGTTCGTTTTCGGCATGCTTTTTAGCCGATTTTCGCCGCCTGGCGGTCGTAAAGGCTCTTGTAGTGCGGGCAGCGTTCGTAAAGCTCGGCGTGCGCGCCGAAATCTATAATTTCGCCGTCCTTGAACACCATGATTTTTTGCACGTTTTTAATGGTGCTGAAGCGGTGCGCGATTATGAGCATTGTGCGGCTTTGCATTAGCGAGTCTATCGCCTGCTGGATAAACGCCTCGGAATTTACGTCGAGCGCGGAAGTCGCCTCGTCCAAAACGATAATCGGCGGATTTTTGAGGAACACGCGCGCGATTGCAATGCGCTGCTTCTGCCCGCCCGAAAGCCTGTCGC
>JAFXRX010000056.1 GCA_017526045.1 Opitutales bacterium | reverse complement strand
GGCATTGTATTGGACGTGGCGCGACGGCGGCGCGGATGCGCGGACGCTAAACCGCGGCATTGCCGCGCACATTGCGGACAGCTTAAAAGAGCTACTTCTTACTGACTTCGAGCGCGCTCGGGCGGAAGAACTTTTAACAGCGTGGAAAACCAAGGAGGTAAACAATGAGACTATATTTTAAGCATATCAAAGCCGACAAAAAGCACTGCGAGCACTGGAAAACAATGGCTTTTGCGAGCATAGGCGACATGCCGGACTTCTTTGCCTATGGGATTGTTAAAATTGACGCGGAAGCTTTTGAAGTTTGGGAATTTGACCCGTTTTTCTCTGGATTTAGTCAGAAGTGTTTATCGCACGAAACATCGCTCAATGAAGCGAAAAAATTTTGTAAATTGGATTTCGAGAAAAGGAGGTTAAACAATGAATAACGAATTGAAGCCCTGCCCGTTCTGCGAAGCTCCGCGCAAGCCGACTTATGAAGAGCTTGAAAAGATGGTGAAGCCATTGGAGTGGAAGCAAATACAAAATAAAATAATTGCTAACGTTAGCGATATGAATTTTAGCATAGAACCGACAGAAGGTCTCTTCCACGTTTTTTTTGAAGATGATTGTGGAAACTTTACGGTAATAAACACGCTTTGTACTTTGGAAAGGGCTAAACAAGCCGCGCAAGAATGGCTTGTCGACTTAGTCGCCGACGCCCTCGGCGTGGAAAGGAGCGGGAAATGCGCAGATTTTCTAAAATAAACAAAGCCTCGCCGGACGAGGGGCTCGGGTTCAACTCTAACTTTGAGCTTTACCGCGCGCGCAGTGCGCTCCGCGCGGGCGCAGGCTATGCGCTGACAGTAAAGCCGATTTGGGCTTGGGCCGTTTTGAGCGGCGCAAAAGATGTGTTGAACTACTCTTGGCCGACTGAGCTGCGCGGCGAAATATTTATTCACGCCGCGCGCAGCTTCACCGAAAAGGAGTACGGCGAAGTTTTGAAGTTTTTGTTTTCCGTCGACGAAAAGCTTTTGGACGCCGCGCCAGAATACAAGGCGCTCATGCGCGACTGGGCGGGCAGAATTTGCGGCCGGGCGGAGCTTGTGGACGTGCTGCCGCCGCTGCCGACAAAGCCGACTTCGCCATGGCACGACGAGGGCAGTTTTGGCTTTAAGCTCGAAGCTCCGCGCGAATTCAAGGTCAAGCCGCTCTACAAGGGCGCGCTAAAATTTTTCAAGCTTGAGCCCGAAATAGTGCGGCTTTTGGAGGCGGCGAAATGACGCTATTGGAACTGCTAAACCGCGCGCCGACGTGGTGTAAATATTTCGCGGTGGACTATGACGGCTGCGGCGTCTATTTCGGCGCGAAGCCGGTCAAGTGGCAGATGCCAGACGGCTCGTACTTCTTCGGCGTTTTGTCGCTGTTCACGAAGATGGATGTTGAGGGTTCGGGCTTTGAGGAGCTTGCAGGGCATGTATTCACGCGGCATGGCGCGGACATCAAAAGCTTTGCGACGCGCAACGTCTGCGCGTCGAGATATATTGACGTGCGCGCAGAAGCGCCCGCGATGGCGCGCGAAGAGCGCGAGTACGCGAAAAAAAGAACGCGCAACGCCGCGGAGCTTGCGGCGGAAGTTGTGGATATGCTGCGCGCGGGCGCGCTTGTGCCCGAAGTTGCGCGCAAGCTCGGGCGCGCGGTCTCGCGCGTTTATGCGCTGGCGCGGATGGGCGGCTATGTATTCGATGGGCGCAGCTCCAACTGCGGCCGCCCGCGCGACAAGGCGCGGTATGAAGAAGTGCTTAGGCTGCGCCGCGAGGGGCGCTCGGCGGTGGAAATCGCGGAGCTGCTAGGCATTGGGCGCTCGACTGTCTACAACTACATCCAAGGCTAAAACATGTCAGGCTACATCCGTTTATATCGCTCGCTTTTCGCCAACCCAATTTGGACGAGCAACGAGCCGTTTGACCTGCGGTCTGCTTTTATCGATTTGGTGCAGCGCGCGGCCTTTGTGCCCACCTTCGCCGTTAGAAACGGTAAAACAGTCAAAGTCGATGTCGGCGAGCTTGTCGCAAGCGAAAGGGAGCTCGCGGAGCGCTGGAACATGTCGCGCACGCAGGTGCGCCGGCACTTGGGCATATTGCGCGCGCTCGGCAGCGTCGAAACGCGCGAGGTAAAAGAGGCGAACGCAACCATCTATAAGTTGCCTAACTATGCGGAGTTAAACGGCATTTGCGCTTCTGGCGCAACCACCGAACAGACCGCGAGCCAACCACCGAACGAACCGCGCCCGCCGCGTCATATACAAAATAAAATAAATAATAAAAATATCTCCCCCCTATATCCCCCCAAAGCGCCCGAAACGCCGCCAAAAAAGGGGGAAAACGGCGCAAATCCTGCGGATTTTGCGTTAAAAAATGGGGGAAACGGCTCGCCTATTCGGCGAGTGTATGAGGGGCAGAGAGCGGGCGTCGGGGCTTTGCCTGCCCCGACGTACGACGAGTGGAACTCGTACGCGGCGGCCATCGGCTGG
>JAFXRX010000055.1 GCA_017526045.1 Opitutales bacterium | reverse complement strand
GTCCGCAAAGACATAAAGGCGCGATATCCCAAGCATTTTCCCCCGAACTCCCCATGGTAAAACGCGCGAGGGCGCGATTGCTTTGTTGTTGGTGGGTAGTTTTTATATACCTTAAAATGCGTTCGCAAGAACGCATTTTTTTTGTATATAAGCCCACCAACAAAGCAATCGCTCTCGGGCATCATTCGGTTTGTTCGGGTGGTCTGTGCTAAAGCACTATCCCACCGCTCACAAACGCGAATTGACTCGTTTCTCTCGCCCCTTCGGGGTGCGCCTTGCGGCGTATCTAAACGCGCTTAGCTTGTTTTCGGCCTCGAGCCTCGCGCGTTTTTTATTGACAATAGAGATGGGATATGGATAAGATTTTCCTATGGATATTAAATATTTTAACGTTTTATTGAATGTGTTGTTTTTATGCGGCGCGGCGTTTTTTACGGGCTGCGCAAATAATGCGGCGGAATGCGCGGCGGCGACGAATGCGGTTGGCGCGCCGGCGCCTGCAAAGCTTGCCGACAGGGTTGGAAATTCATACGCGTATAGGGACGCTTTTATTGATTCTGTAATACACAAAAAGCATGTGCGCGCGGACGTTTCAAAGCGTCTATTTTCGCTAAAATATGGCGGAAAGTTTATAGGCTCGGAACAGCTGAAAGCGAAGATTGAAAACGCCGCCGAATTGCCCGACAAGCGCATGTTTACCGCGGTTTACGCCATTGACGAGGGCGTTTTAAACTTGCGCGTTGATGTTGTGGCTTACAAAAATTTTCCCGTCGCGGAATTTTCGACGAAGTTTGAAAACGTGTCGGGCAAAGACTCGAAAATTGTATCCGATTTCAATGCGGTTGATTTGGCCGCGCCATTTACCGACAATTATTACGGCGAAATGCGCGTAAAAAAGTCCCGCTACTACTGCACGCACAAATTGGGCGTGCGGTATATGCTTGGGTCGGTTTGCTCGCCCACCGACTTTTTCGCGCTTGAAAAGGAGCTTTACCCGCGCTTCGGCGAAAACGAGATTGTGCTCGACACCTACGACGCGCGCTCTTCGACGGCATATATGCCGTTCTTCGGCGTCGATTTTACGCAATCGCGCGGCATAAACTTTGCCATAGGCTGGACTGGCGCGTGGAAGGCCTCGGTTAAAGCCGACATTCAAAGGAAATTCAGCGCTTTTCAAACGGGCAAAACTTACGCCATAACCGCGGGCATGAGGCATACAAACTTCAAGGTGCTTGCGGGCGAAAAACTGCTTAACGTTTCGGCGGCGATGCTTTTCCGCGACGGCATGTCGATAAGGGACGCGCAGAATATGCACCGCGCGTTTATGCTTGCGCACCACAGCCCGCGGGACTCGCATGGCAATCTGTTTGTGCCGCCGGTATCGTTCATGACTTGGGGCGGGCATGAAAACCACAGGGCGCTCGACTACATAAAAATGATTTCGCAAAACAAGCTTCCATACGAAGTCTATTGGATTGACGCGGGCTGGAGCGGCGCCGACGCGCCCTGCCCCCACTTT
>JAFXRX010000054.1 GCA_017526045.1 Opitutales bacterium | reverse complement strand
GTCCATCGAAATTGAAGAGAGCCCGCCGCTGCGGTTTCCGCGCGCGCATGAGCACACGCGGCGGCAGAAGCGTAATCGCGGCGCGCCGCCAAAAAGGCCGCAAGCGCTTGGTTACAAAATAAGCTTTTTGAAAAAATGCGCTTTGCCCGTGAAAACAGGGTGCGTTTGCAAAAAGACTTCGATTATATAAAAGAAAATGGAGTGAAGGCGGATTGTTCCGCCTTTATTTTGTATATCGCGCCGCCCGAAGAGCCGCGGGAGTATTCGCGGCTGGGGGTCGTCGCGAGCAAAAGGGTCGGCAACTCCGCAATAAGGCACCGCGCAAAGCGCGTGTTCAGGGAAATTTTCAGAAATTCGCCAACCGAAAAGCCGATGGACATTCTGGTTTTCGTGCGCAGGGGGTTTTTGGAATTTGAATTTTCCGCGCTGAAGGCAAAATTTGAAAAAGCGACTTCTATTTTCGCAAAAAAACTCGCGCAAAGTGAAAGAGAATAAGCCGACAATCCCCGCAAAAATCTGCATACTGCTTTTGAAATTCTACAAGGCGGCTATTTCGCCCGCCATACACCTGCTGCCGGGCAGCGGATGCCGCTACCACCCCACCTGGTCGCAATACACGCTCGAGGCGGTAAAAAAATTCGGGGCGTTTAAGGGCTCGATAATGGGCTTTTGCAGGATTTTGCGCTGCAACCCCTTCCACAAGGGGGGCTTCGACTACGTCCCCGATGAATTTTCGTGGAAAAACCTGTTCAGGCAAAATGAAAATCCGCCGAAAAACGGCGTTGACGAATGCGGCAAAAACAGCCATATTTAATCTTTATTTTTTATTAACAAAACAATGGACGTCAAAAATACATTTATAGGAATACTTTTTCTTGCGGCGGCAGGGTACGTAATGTACACAAGCTCGAACCAGCAGGCGCAAATACAAAGCGCGCAGCAGTACGCCCAAAACGCGTCCGCGCAGGAGGCTGCCGCGGCTCAGCCCGAGGCGCAAAACGTTGTTGTATCGGAGCTGAAAGACGACGCAAAAGAAGAGCTGTGCTCGCTCGAAAACGAGTACATGAAAATAACATTTTCAAACAAGGGCGGCGCGGTAAAAGACGCAAAGCTTTTGAAGTTCAAAGAGTCCCAAAACAGCCAAGAGCCCTACATTTTCAACGACAGCGGCAAAGTTCCCGCAATGGGCTTGGCATTTTCCACAAACGCCAAAGGCGCGCCGCAGCTCTTCGAGAAGGCTTTTTCCCTGAAAGAGGCCTCGAAAAACATCGTGCACTACGAGTATTCCGACGACAAAGTGCGCATTTCCCGCATATACACGCTTGAAGAATCCTCGTCAAAAGGCTTCATCCCCTACGTAATAAACACCGCCACAATCATCGAAAACAAGACCTCCGCGGCGATGCCCGAGCGCAAAATCCACCTCGCCCTGGGCATGGAAGCCCCCAACGCCGGCGACGTCTACGGTAGCAACCTCGCCTTCGGCGTTTACGACGGCGACGACGCCGATTTTGTGAAATCCTCAAGGTTTGTGGATTCGAGCGGGTTTTTGGGCATAGGAGCCTCAAAGGCGAAGTCGATTTCGGTTTTGGACAACACCGGAGTTGTCTGGGGCGCGATTAAAAACCAGTTTTTCACGACGATTTTCACGCCTGAAATCAAGGGCGAAGGGGGCGTGGCGCTGCCCGTTTTGATAAACCCCGACGCCGATTCAAAATACATGAAAAACGGGCTTGCGGGCTTTATGGGCTTCAATGCGCCGGAAATCGCCCCGGGCGGGAAATTCGCGCTCAAAGGCACTTTTTACATCGGGCCGAAAGACTTGTCGAACTTGGTGGATCTTGGCAAAGACCAGGATCTTGTGATGGACTACGGCTGGTTTGCGTTCATAAGCAAGCCTCTTTCAATCCTGCTTTCGCTTTTAAATTCGATTTTTGCCAAAATCGCCCCGAATTGGAGCTGGGGCTGGGCGATAATAATGCTTACAGTCATAGTGAGAGCCTGCCTGTGGCCGCTTACGGCGGTGCAAATCCGCTCTTCCTTAAAGATGTCGAAGCTGCAAGGGCCGATTGCGGAGCTCCGCAAAAAATACGCGAACGACCAGCAAAAGCTCAGCCAGGAAACAATGAAGCTTTACAGCGAATACGGCATAAACCCGCTCGCGGGCTGCTTCCCGCTTTTGATACAGCTGCCGATATTTTTGGGGTTATACT
>JAFXRX010000053.1 GCA_017526045.1 Opitutales bacterium | reverse complement strand
CATTTACAACGGCTATTCTTCGCCGGCGATTGTCAACTGCACGATAAGCGCAAACGGCAGATGCGCCATCCCCAACATCTCTTCCGCCCCGACAATAATCAACTGCACTATAACCGGAAACCGTTATTACGGCATTATAAACGAGCCTTACTCGTCCCCGACAATAATCAACTGCACGATAACCGGAAATGAGTATTCCGGAATCGGCAACAACAGCGCTTCCTCGCCGATAATAACCAACTGCATAATTTGGAAAAATGCCGCATACTCGATATATAATCTCGATGCGGAATCAAGGCCGACAGTGAATTCTTGCGTGGTGCAGGGCGGCTATGCCGGCGGCACAAACATAATAACATCCGACCCCCTTCTTGGCAAATTGTCCGATTGCGGCGGCTATGTAAAAACTATTCCGGTATTGGATAAAAGCCCCGCGATAGGCGCAGGCGTCGCAACAGCAGCCACGCCCGAAACCGACGCCCGCGGAGTTGTGCGCTCGGCAACCGCCCCGACAATAGGCGCATACGAATAATATCCGCCCATATCCATTGTTAAGTCCCCCGCCAATCTTAATGTTTACGTGGGCAAGCCCGCGACGTTGTCGGTGGTCGCAAAAGGCGAGGTCGTTTACCAGTGGCAAAAACTTTTAGACGGCGGCTGGGTCGATATAGCAGGTGCAAACGCCTCAACCTTGGCTTTTGATAGCGTCTCTTACGACGACGAAGGCTCTTACAGATGCGTAGTTTCAAATGAAGAAAAGCGTCTGGAAAGCAGTTCGGCAAAGCTTCAAGTCGCGGAAATTTTTATAGATTCCGAGCCCGAGGAAGAGCTTAATGTTTACGAAAACACAAAGACGACGCTTGAAGTCGTCGCCCGCGAAAGAAACAATAATAAGCTCTCATACGCCTGGTTTGTCGATAAAAATGACGGCAAGGGCTTTGTCAAGGCGGGCGGCAGCTCGAAGACTATAATTACGCCGAAGGCAAATATGCTAAACTGGCAGTATTTTTGCGAAATTTCAATCGGCGGTGAGACTGTCAGGACTTCGACAAGCACCATCGTTTCCGTAAAAATCCCCGCGAAGATTGTAAGCAATATAAAGGCGTTGGAAGCCTTTGAGGGCGAGCCAAATAGCGGCTTTACGGTTGTTGCAACCGGCGACAATCTCAAATACCAATGGGAAATTTCCCGCGACGGCAGCAAGACTTGGGCTGTAATTGAAGGCGCAACAAGCGCAACCTACATTCCGGAATCCGACCCGAGTTTGAACGGGGCGATGTATCGCTGCAAAGTTTACAATGACGGCAGTTCTGTCTATTCCGCTTCCGCAAAATTCACAGTGCGCGAAGCCCCGAAAGTCGAGGACGTAGAAGTCTTGCAAAACAAAATTGTCTTGCCGTTTGAAGGCTCGACAGTCGTCGCTTACGAAGATTATCCCATAGACATAAAAGCAACCGCCAAGGGCTACAAAATAAAATACCAGTGGTACAAAAACGGCCTGCCAATCAAGGGTGCTACAAAGGCGACATATTCAATCAAAAAGCCCCTCGAAAGCCAGGACAGCTACTTTTGCGAAGTCTATAATGGCGATGT
>JAFXRX010000006.1 GCA_017526045.1 Opitutales bacterium | reverse complement strand
CCTCGCTTTCGATTTCGTCGGCGGAATTTCTAAGGCCCGCGGTGTCGGTCAAATTCACGCAGTAGCCCGATATGTTCGCCCTCTCGACAATGAAGTCGCGCGTCGTGCCCGCGGCGGGGCTTACTATCGCGCGGTCCCGCCCAAGCATGCAGTTCATAAGGGACGACTTGCCCACGTTGGGCTCGCCCACAATCGAGACGTTGAGCCCGTCGCGCAAAACCGCGCCGTAGCGGCTTGTCTCGGAAAGTTTTTCGGCGTTTTTTACGAAGTCCAAGAGCAGCTCTTTGGGCTTAAAAAAGCTCTCGGGCGGCAAATCCTCGTCGGAAAAATCGATGTAAGCCTCTATGCGCGCGAGGCTTTCGACGAGAAGGTCGCACATCGAATTTATGCGCCTTGAAAGCTCGCCGCCAAGCTGCCTGCGCGCGGCGGCAAGCGACTTTTCGCTCCTTGCGGAAATCATTAGAGAAACCGCCTCCGCCTGCGAGAGGTCTATCCTGCCGCTTTCAAACGCCCTGCGCGTAAATTCCCCATGAGTTGCTGCCCTAACCCCGCGCGAAAACAAATCCTCCAAAATCGTCTGGACAATGTAGGGGTTGCCGTGCGTGTAGATTTCAAGCATGTCCTCGTCCGTGTAGGAATGGGGGGCTTTGAAGAAGGCAAAAAGAACGTCGTCCAAGACGGAGCCGCTTTTTGAAATGTATTCGGCGCGGGTGCAATGCCGCGGGGCAACGTCTTTTTTGCCGAAGCACTCCCGCGCCAAGACGGAGCACATGCCGCCGCTCAGGCGTATTGCCGCTATCGCCGATTCGCCCGCGGGCGTTGAAAGAGCCGCTATTGTGTCGTCTGCCATTTTATGCCTTCTTGTTTTTTTTGCGGTTGTCGATTAAAACGAGAATTATCGCCGAGGCGCAAAACGCAGCACCGGCAATCGACAGGCAGTCAAGATGCATTTTTGCCCTTTCAAGGCCGACGCCGTTTTTGATGTCGATTGGGCTGTTTTTTTGGCTTTCCGGCATATTCGAGGAAATGTGCGAGTATGCGCCGAGCCAGAAAATGCCGGCGATAAAAAAGCTCGCCGCAAACAGCATAAATTTGCGCCTCGTAAAATTTTTTGAGACAAATGCCATAATCTACTTCCCGCCCCTGCGCTTTTTAAGAGACTCCCCAAAGAGCTTCATGTCCAAAAAATCCCCCGTCTTTATCGAGTTTTTCGCAAAAAACCCCTGCGGCATTTCGAGGCAGTGCACTACTTCCGCCGACGCGCTTCTAACGGGCGTTTCGTCGAGCGGGTACATCTGCTTTATCTCCAAAATTTTGCCGTCCGCGCCGATAAAGGCGATGTCCAGCGGCACGAGAGTGTTGCGCATCCAAAACGACGCCTGGTGCGGGAAGTCGCCCGCAAAAATCATTCCGTCGCGCCCGCCAAGCTCCTTTACGTTCATCAGCCCCTGCGCCTTTTCGCGCTCGGTCAGGGCAATCCGCGCCCTAAACTCCACCCCCGCGATTTTCTGCGGAAAAAAGTCGGCGAACTCCGCCGGCTGCTCGGCGGTTTGCGAGCAGCCGCAAAAAATCGGCAAAAGCGCAAGCGTTAAAATTGCAAAAATTTTCATGGCAAAAAATAATCACATATGTTTGAATTATAGGCAACAATTTTATGATATTATGGAAAAACTGATTTACGCAAATACGGAAACCTCGGCGGACATGCTGTATTTTGCGAAAATGAACATCCCCGACGCGGTTTTTGCGTTCACCCTGCGCGGCAAAAAATGCGCAATCCTCTCCCCGCTTGAAATCGGGCGCGCGCGCAAGGAGTCGGACTTCGACAAAATCTGCGCGGCAAACGGAGAGCCCCTCGAAACTCTTTTGGAAATTTTTTCGGATTTGGGCATAAACCAAGTCGAAGTCCCGCGCGACTTCCCCGCGGGAATTTTTTTAAGGCTTAAGAATTTGGGGCTTAAAATAAAAGTCTGCGAGGGCGAATTTTTCCCCGAGCGCGGGATAAAATCGGCGGCGGAGGCGGCGGAAATAAGGAAGGCAAACGACGCGGCGAGCGCGGCCTTTGAAAGGGTTTTCTCGATTTTTAAGGAATCGAAAATCGAAAAAAATTTCCTGAAATGGCGCGGGAATTTTTTGACGAGCGAAATTTTAAAATTTGAAATCGAAAGCGCGTGCCTTGCCCGCGGCGCGGATAGCAAATACACAATAGCAGCCTGCGGCGACCAAGCCTGCGACCCCCACTGCGAGGGCTTCGGCAAAATATCCGCAAACAAGCTGTGCGTATTCGACATCTTCCCGCGGCTGAAATCTTCGGGGTATTTCGGCGACATGACGCGGACTTTTTTGAAGGGCGAGCCCTCGGGCGCGCAGATAAAGCTCGTGGAGACGGTGCAAAAAGCCCAGAAAAAAGCCATGCAAAAAATAAGGGCGGGCGCGCGCGCAAACGCAGCCCACAACGCGGTTTTATCTTTCTTCGAAAAAAACGGCTACAAAACGGAGTTCGACGGCAAGTCTTGGAGCGGATTTTTCCATTCCACAGGGCACGGGCTCGGGCTTGAAGTCCACGAAGAGCCGCGGCTTGGCAGGGCGAAAAACATTTTAAAAGAAGGCGAAGTCGTCACGGTCGAGCCCGGGCTCTACTACAAGGGCGTCGGCGGATGCAGAATTGAAGACAACGTTCTTGTAAGGCAAAACGGCTTTGATTTGCTTTCGAACTTCCACTACGAATGGGTTGTAAAATAATGGCGAAATCCCGCAGCATAAAAAACATTTTCAAAGTCGCAATAGGCACGTTCGGCTCGCGCGTTCTGGGGCTTTTGCGCGACACGCTGACTCTCGCGTTTCTGGGCGTAAACGCCGTAAGCTCCGCGTTTTTCTTCGGGTTTACAATACCCAATCTTTTCAGGCGGCTGATGGGCGAAGGCGCGCTGTCCTCGGCGTTCGTGCCGATTTTTTCGCAAATTTTAAAAAACGAAGGCAGGGAAAAAGCCTTTGTTTTTCTTAACAAAATCATAACGCGCGCCCTCTTAATACTTTGCGTTTTGGTGGTCTCGGGAATGGCGGCATCGGCCATATTTTATTTCGCCGCGCAAAATGCGAGCGAGCGGTATTTGCTGAGGTCTGCGTTCACCTCGGCTATGATGCCATACATGATTTTAATCTGCCTTGCAGCCCTCATTTGCGCCGCCCTCAACGTTCTTGGGCACTTCGCCCTGCCCGCCCTTACGGCTGTGTGGCTCAATGTCGCGATAATTTCATCGATTTTAATAGGAGCCTTTTTCGCGAAAGGCGACAGTCTGGGGATTGCAAAATTTATGTGCGCGGGCGTTCTTTGCGGGGGCGCGGCGCAGCTTTTAATCCCCGTAATCCAACTCAAATTCTGCGGCTGGAAATTCCGCCCGAGCTTGAAAGGCTCGGCAGAAGTCAGCGAATTTAACTCGCTGTTTTTGCCCGCTCTTGTGGGCGCTTCGGTAATCCAGGCAAACATACTCGTCTCAAACATGCTCGCGCTGAAAGTAAGCGACATCGCAGTCAGCGCGATTTACGTTTCAAGCAGGCTTGTCGAGCTGCCGCTCGGCATTTTCACGTTCGCGATAATAACGGTGTATTTCCCCAAGCTTTCGCTCGCGGCGGCGGGCGGGGAAAAATCGGAGTATGCGCGGCACTTCGCAAACGCGGTAATCTCTTTGATGTTTATTTGCATTCCCGCCTCCGCGGGGCTTGTGGCGCTTGCCCCCGACGTTTTGGAGCTTCTTTTCCAGTGGGGGAAATTCGACAACGCCGACGTCGAAATCTGCTCGCCCATTCTGATGCTCGGCTCTCTCGGCATTCCGTTTTATTCGCTTGCCACCCTTTCTTCGAGGGGCTTTCATTCGATAAAAGACATGAAAACGCCGATGGCGGTTTCGGCTATGGCCTTCGCCGTAAATTTGACTTCGGCATTGCTTTTGATGCGCAAATTCGGGGCGATGGGGCTTGTGGGCGCGAACGTGATTTCGGGGATTTTCCAGGCGGCAGTTCTAAATTTGGCGTTCGCAAAAAAGCGAGAGGGCGAAAAAGTTTTTGCGGAGGTTGCAAAAATTTTAATTTGCGCGGTTTTAATGGGAGTAATAATCAGGTGGGCAAGCCCGCATGTCGCTGCGCTTGCCTCGGGCAAATTGGCCTCTCTTATAAAAGTCTCAATCCTTGTGCCTGCGGGAATTTGCGTTTACGCATGCCTTCTTTGCATTTTCAAATTCAAGGGCTTTAACGAAGTCAAACGGCTTTTAAAACGAAACAAATAATATGACATCGAAAGAAATTTTCCATGCTGCGATTGAAGGCGGCAATCACCCCCGCGCCCCGTTTTGGATTATGAGGCAGGCGGGGAGATACCTGCCCGAATACCGCGCGCTTAAAGAAAAGCATAGCTTTCTGGAAATCGTGAAAACCCCGGAGCTTGCGCTGGAAGCTTCGCTGCAACCGGTACGAAGGTTCGACTTCGACTGCGCCATAATTTTTTCAGACATACTCGTGGTGG
>JAFXRX010000052.1 GCA_017526045.1 Opitutales bacterium | reverse complement strand
TTTGCGCTGGCTTGGATATTGCGCGGGGCTTTGTTGAGGCTCTCTCGCGGGTTCTTCGAAAGAAAAAAGCCGCACGCTTTCTCCGCAATAAAAAGGCATAAAATCATCCAAAGGCTTTCGGGCTTTCTGCCCGCGCTTTTGATTTTGTGGATATTGCCCTTTGTCTTTTACAACGGCGAAAAGGGAGCCGCCGCCGTCATAAAAATCTGCGAAGTTTGGATAGTCGCATTGGGCGTGGGCTTTTTCAATTCGCTGCTTTCCGCGCTAAACGACGTCGCCTCGCAAAAGAATAAAAGCGGGGAGGGCAACTACATCAAGGGCTTTGTGCAGGTGTTCCAGGTGTTGGCGTTTTTTGTCGCGGCGATAATTATTGTGTCGATACTTCTTGGCAAGTCGCCGATAGCGCTTCTTGCGGGCTTGGGCGCCTCCGCCGCGATTTTGATGCTCGTATTTAAGGACACGATTTTGGGCTTTGTTGCGGGCATACAGCTTTCCGCAAACGACATGCTAAAAGTCGGCGACTGGATTACCGTAAAAAAGCACAACGCAGACGGCATAGTCTCCGAAATCAGCCTCAGCGCGGTAAAAGTCTATAATTTCGACAACACTACAACAACAATCCCGCCGTACGCGCTTGTAAGCGACTCTTTCCAAAACTGGCGCACAATGTCGTCCTCTGGCGGCAGGCGGATAATGCGCTCGATTTTCATAGACCAGCGCAGCATAAAATTTTGCGAGCAATCCGACATCGAGCGCATCTGCGACAACCCGCGCACAGCCGCGTTTTTTGCGGATTTCAAAGCGCGCAAGGTTTCCGTTCCCTCGACGAACCTCGGGCTCTTCCGCCAATACGCGCTTTTTTTTATCGAGAACAGCCCGAACGCAAAGCTAGACTTCACATACATGGTGCGCGAGCTCGAGCCGACTTCGGCGGGGCTGCCGCTGCAATTCTACTTCTTTATAAAAACAGTGGAGTGGGTGGGCTACGAAAAAATCCAGGCGGAATTTATGGACGAGATGATTGCCTCGGCTCCCATGTTCGGTCTGCGCATTTTCCAGGAAGAGTCCGACTTGGTTTCGTAAAAAATTTATTTTCCCGCGCCGATTTTGCGCGCGGGGATGCCGCCGATTGTTTCAAAATCCTTCGCGGATTTTATTGCGGCGGAATTTGCAACTACCCGCACGCCCGCGCCGATTTTCACATTCGGTATGAGAACCGCGCCGTCTTCGATTTCGCAAAATTCGCCGATTTTGCAAAATCCCGTTATGTCGCAGTGCGAGCCTATGTTTGAAAACGCGCCGACCTCGGCGTTGTGCCCGATTAGCGAATGGCTTTGCACAACGCAAAAATCGCCCAATTTCGCGTTGGCAGATACCAGGCAAAACGGCTCAACAAGCGCGCCTTCGCCTATTTTGGCAAATTTTGAAATTTCGCACGAGGGGTGGATTATCGACGCGAATTTCGCGCCTCCTTTCCGCAAAAAATCGGCAATTTTTTCGCGTTTTTTTGCGTCTTTTATCGCTACGCAAAAAAGGCTGGCGGCGGGAATTTCGCAGTTTTCAACATCTTCCTCAAGCCAAGTTTGCGCGCCCCCAAAGCCCGCGTCCGCGGCGAGCTCGAGCGCGTTTTGCGCGTCCGGTTTTTCGCATACTATAATAAGGCTTTCCATATCACTTCGAGGCTGTGAGCCCCCCGTCAACCGCAATGCATGTTCCCGTAATCCATTTGGCTTCGTCCGAAACCAAAAACGCCGCGGCGTTTGCAACGTCCCGCGCCTCGCCGTATCCGAGGGGGTATTTTGCCTCGTCGATTTTTGCAAGGTCGGGGTTTTGCTCCAAAAAATCCCGCGTCATGGGCGTTTTCACAAGACCCGGGCAAAGCGCGTTCACCCTGCATTTGCGCGGGGCGATTTCGGGGGCGAGAGCCTTCACAAAGCCGATTAAAGCCGCCTTCGACGCCGCGTAGGCGCACATGGCGGGCTGCGGCAAAAACGCGCTTGTCGACGATATGAAAACCAAGCTTGCGCCCCTTGCGATTTTCTTTTCGGCAAGCAGAGCCCGCGCAAGCAGAATTTGGGAAGTCGCGTTTATTTTTATGGTGCGCTCGATGTCCTCCGTTTTTGCGAATTTGAGCATAGAGGGCAAATTCACGCCCGCGCACGAGACGAGCGCGTCGAGCTGCGGAGCGGCTTTTGCAAGGGCTGAAAGCGACTCTTCGTTTTCGAAATCGGCGCAGATTTTCGCCGCGCTTTCCGAGCAGATTTTTTTCGCGGCGCGCTCCAATTTTTCGGGGCTTTTGCCGCTTAAAACGAGGCTTGCGCCCGCATTGAAAAACGCTTCGGCGCAGGCAAGCCCAATGCCCGAGCTTGCCCCCGTAATTAGAATTGTCTTGCCTTCGAGAGAAAATTGGCGCGTCTGCTGCATAAAAAATTCAAAGTTTTTTACCGGCGTTGAAAAATAAAAATCCGATTTATTTTGCAATTAAACTTTCACTTGCAAAATTCGTCAATACCTAATTTTATAGGCGGCGGTTTTATGAAAATATTTTCAGGGGAAAAAACGAGGCGCGCATGCGAATTTTTGGCGCGCGAGGCGCACGAGGCGGGCGGCAGAGCCTACTGCGTCGGCGGCTGCGTGCGCGACGCTTTGCTTGGCGTCGCCCCGAAGGACGTCGATGTCGAAATCTACGGGCTTGAAGCTGGCAAAATCGAGCAAATCCTCTCGAAAAAATTTCGTTTTGAAATCGTCGGCAAAAGCTTCGGCGTCTGGATTTTGAAGGGGCTTGAAATAGACGTGAGCATGCCGCGCACAGAGCGCAAGACGGGCGCCGGCCACAAGGCTTTTAAAATCGAGGGCGACCCGTTTTTGCCCGTAAAAGACGCCTGCGCGCGGCGCGACTTCACAATAAACGCAATTCTCTACGACATTCTCTCCGGCGAAATAATCGACCCCTTCGGCGGCAGGGAGGATCTTCAAAAAAAGATTTTGCGCCACACTTCCGAAAGATTTTGCGAAGACCCCCTGCGCGTGCTGCGGGCAATGCAGTTTGCCGCGCGCTTTAATATGGACGTCGCGCCCGAGACAGTCGGGCTGTGCTCGAAAATCGAAATGGAAAACCTGCCCGAGGAGAGGATTTTCGAGGAGTGGAAAAAGCTGCTTTTGAAGGGCGACGAAATTTCAAGGGGGATGTTTTTTCTGCGCGACTGCGGCTGGATAAAATATTTCAAGGAGCTTGCCGACATGGACAAATGCCCGCAAGACCCCCGCTGGCACCCCGAGGGCGACGTCTATACGCACACGGCATACTGCCTGGATTCCTTCGCCAAAAAGCGCATCGGCGACGAGCGCGAAGACTTGATTGTGGGCCTTGGCGTCCTCTGCCACGACATGGGAAAGCCGAAGTGCACGACTGTCGACAAAGACGGCGCAATCCACTCCTACGGCCACGACATCATAGGCGGCAAAGTCGCGCGCAGATTTTTGGAGCGGCTAACGCGCGAAAAGTCGATAGCAGACGAAGTCGTCCCGCTTGTTGAGCGGCACATGGCAATTCTCGACTTGTGGCGAAGCGGGGCGGGCGACGGGGCTATACGCAGGCTCGCAAACAAAGTCGGCAGAATAGACAGGCTCGTCAGGATTGACGACGCCGACCGCAACGGCCGCCCGCCGATTGAGCCCGAGGATTCCCCACAGGGGCTTTGGATTTTGAAAAGGGCGGAGGAGCTCGCAATAAAGGATTCCGCGCCCAAGCCGATTTTGCTTGGCAGGCACTTGATTAGTCTTGGGCTCGAGCCCGGGGTGAAGTTTAAGGAAATTTTGTCGGCGGCATACGAGGCGCAGCTCGACGGCGAATTTTTCGACCTTGAAGGCGCGGTTGAATACGCAAAAAAGAATTTGCTGTAAAGAAAACTTGACTATTTTGCGCGCCGCCTCTTTACTTACGTACTTTAATTTAAGCTTTAGTGGTGGAATTGGTAGACACGTACGATTCAGGTTCGTATGCCGCAAGGTGTAAGGGTTCAAGTCCCTTCTAAAGCATTTTATTATTGGCGAAAGGGCTGCGGCTTTTTCGCCATTTTTTTTTGTATTTAGTTGAAAAAACATCTGGCGGAGTGGGCGGAAAGCGTGGAAAGATTAACATATCTCGACCGCAGAAGATTTAGGTTTGAGTGCCCCATGTTTAGTTGAAGCCGCGGGAGGTCTGAAAAGCGTTTGGCAAAATAGCTTGCGTATGTATGGCGCAGGACGTCTTGCACCCACACGTTTTGAAAGCCGGATGCGTCGCGGATTTTGCGCCATTTTGTCTGCCAGTTTTTCGGGCAGATTTTTTGCTCGGGCGGCTGCGGGATAAGCCTCTCTTTTAGCGGCGGGAAAATTTCGACATGCCTTACTCCTCCGGTTTTAGAGCAAACAGAGCGAACAGTTATTGATTTTTCTGATAAATCGACGTCGCTCCAACAAAGCCTGCGGACTTCGCGCGGGCGTATCCCAGCAAAAATTAAAAGGGCGGCGGGGGCAAGGCAGCCTTCGATTTTGCCCGCATTTTCAAGGATTTTTTTGACTTGCTCGATTGAAAGAGGCACAATCTCGCGCTCTATTACGCGCTTTCTTTCTATACACTTTATCGGGTTTTTGCCGCACCACTCTTTGCGCAGGGCAAACTCAAAAATGGCATGCAAAAACGTTCTGCCCTTGTTGAATTGAGAGGGCGTATTGAATGTTTTGTTAAGCCAAGTTTCGCAGTCGGGAATTGATAAAGTTGAGAAGTTGCGCGACGCAAACTCGGGGGAATTTTTTATCAGGCGAGAGCCCAAATATTTTATGTCGCGCAAACTGTCTTTGCGAAGGTGGGCTTTGGCGGAAATGTAGAGCTTGAAGCCCTCAATAAACGACATTTCTTTTGCTCGATAGTTGATTTTGCCGCAGTCAATAATTTTGCCGCAAAATTGCGCGGGGGTCAGCTCGGAATTTTTCGGCATAAAATCGAGAATGTTTTTTATGAGCCTTGCCGCATCTACCAGCGACAAATTAGTGCCCTTTAAAATTGCTTTTGCAATGTCTTGTTCGTGTCTCATGGTATTCAGAATACTTATGTCAAATAAAATGTTCAAATTTAGTTTGGAAGTGTTTGATAGAATTGAAGTTTTTTGTTTTTAGCGGGAGGTAAAAGAACTTTCAAATTTTAGTTACCCCAGATTTTTACGATTTATAAGATACTTGTACTCAATTTCTTAGCATTAAAAACAGGCATACAGTATTCTGAATACTGTAAGATTTTTATATTAAGAAAATTTTGGTTGGATTTTTTTGAAAATTCCAATTATATATGGTAGAAGAGTTTTAAATTTTTAAAGTAAGGCTGGATTATGAAGAAACACATATTGTCACTGTTATTCGGCGTTTTATCTGCATGCGCGTTTGCGGGCGGCAGGTTTTATGTAAGCACAACCGGCAGCGACGCAAACGACGGCAAAAGCTGGGCGACGGCGTTTGCGGACGTCCAGACTGCGATTAACGCCGCCGCATCGGTTGCAACAGACGAAAGCCCGAGCGAAGTCTGGATTGCCAAAGGCACCTACCAGCACGGCTCGTCTTTGTCGATGAAAAACAACGTCGCAATCTACGGCGGCTTTGCGGGTTCGGAAAATTCGCTTGAAGAGCGCGCAATCGGCAACGAAACAATATTATACGGGCAAAATTCGTATAATGTAATCAGAAACGATTACACTATGTCAAATCCGCTTACAAGCTCGGCGAAGCTTGATGCCGTTACGGTTTCAAACGGCGAAAGCGGCATTTACAACAATTATTCCTCGCCGACGGATT
>JAFXRX010000051.1 GCA_017526045.1 Opitutales bacterium | reverse complement strand
TTGCGTAGGCGTCGGCGATTACAGAGAGGGCGGGGTCGCCGAGCATGCAGCCCGAATAGGAGTTCATAAACTCCCAGCGCGGATAGACGCCCCTGTTTGCGGGCGAGAGCTCCGCAAGCTGGATTAGCGAATTTATCTCGTCGTTTACGATGTCGGGGCGGATGAGCGCAAGCAGCGGGAACTCGCTGCGGAAGACGTCCCAGCCGCTGAAAATCGTGCGGTAGGTAAAGCCCTGCGCCTTGCGCACAGTGCCGTCGGCTGCGGTGTATTCGCCGTTTGAATCGCTTGCGGCGCGGGGGTCGATCATCGCGTGGTAAAGGGCGGTGTAAAAAATGGTTTTGTCGCGCTCCGAGCCGCCTTCGACCTTTATTTTTGAAATTGCGTCCGCCCAAAGCTTGCGCGCATTATTCCTTGTTTTTTCAAAATTCCAGCCCGGGATGTCGGAGAGCAGATTTTGCCTTGCGTTTTCCATGCTGACAAAAGAAATGCCCGCCTTCATCAAAACTTTTTCTCTTTCCGAGGTTTCAAATTCCGTGAAAAAGCCGATGTGCTCCCCATGCGCGGATTTTTCGAGAGGGCGGACTTCGGCGTTTGCCGCCAATTCGTAAAATTCGATTTTTTGGTGGGAGTCGAATTTGCGCTTTGAAAGCATTTCAGGAGGGTATTTTACAGACCAGACTCCACAGTTTTTGAGCGGTTTTGAGAATTGAGCGTAGAAATACACAGTGTAGTTTGCCCTGCCTGCGCCGTTGCCCCAGCCGCCGTTTGAGCTTGGGCATTTCATCCAGCCTTGAATTGAGTTGTCGTTTACTTTTTCGACAAACTGCTCGCTGCTCGAGCCTCCAATGCGCCGCGACAAGTCAATCTGAATTCTCGATTGCCTGCTTTCGGGAAATTCCATTTGGATTATTCCCGCGCGGGGAGCCGCCGCAAGCTCGACAAAAATATCGTAGTCGTCAAGGCGCACGGCGTAGTAGCCCGCCTTCGCAATTTCGGTATCGTGCGAATATTTCGACCTCCAGCCCTTTATCTGCTTGTTTTCGGGATTGTTGACGCGCAGGTCTTTTGCGGGCGGCAGGCCTTTGCATGTGCGCAATTCCCCGGTTGTTGGCATCACCAAGAGATTGCCAAAGTCGCCAAACCAGCCGATGCCCGACATGTGCGTGAAGCTGAAGCCTTCGATTGTGGAGTGGTGCCAGGAATACCCCGGGCCGTTGTCGCCGCCTGTTATCGTGTCGGGGCTGAGCTGCACGAGCCCGAATGGGGTTGCGGCTCCGGGGAAAGTCTTGCCAAGCCCGTGCCCCGACTTCGCCGCCGCCGTCGAAGTGGACGCGCCTATTATCGTATTTATGCAGTCGACAGGCTCTTTTTTCTGCGCAAAAGAGTCGTTTGCAAAAAACGCCGCAGCCGCGAAGGCAAGCAGCGTTGCGGTATTCCCAATTTTCATGATTTTACTTGTTGAATTTGCTTTTTTGCCTGCCGTGGATTTTGTATTCGAGCGGCGGGGCTGTGTAGATGTAGTTCTTTTTGCCCTTGCGCGCGGTAGCCGAAAGGAAAATCAAATCGGTAAGCGTTCCCTGCAAGTTTGCGTTTGCCTTCAAATATACCTGGAATTCGGTTTCGTCGGGCTTCAATGTTTTTGGCTGGAGCCTCAGCCCGCGTATCGAGCGGTAGGGCGTTATGCGTATTTGCCCGCTGAAGCCGTTTTCGCGGACGACTTTCATGTTGAGCTCAAGCGTGTTCCCCGCGCCGACGCTCAGCGGCAGGTCGGGCAAATCGCCCCATTCGATGCGGAAGGGGGCTTGCGAAAGCATTGAGACGTTCGCGCTTTCTATGGGGAGCGTGTGCGTTATAAAAAACGCCTGCGTAAGCTCCTCGGACGCCTTTACGGGGATTTCGACTTTTTCCCCGCCGATTTCGGCTCTGGCGAAAAGCTTCGGCTCGAAATTTTTTGCGGTGCATGAGTCTTTTGCCCGGAGCACCAAAAACGCGTATGTCTCCTGTTGGGGGATTAAGCATTTTTCGGCATAGACG
>JAFXRX010000050.1 GCA_017526045.1 Opitutales bacterium | reverse complement strand
CGGCGACAGCTCCGACCCGTTCGGCGGCTCGAGCGAAGGCGGCGAAGGCGATGACGACACCGCAAAAACAGGCCAGAAGATTAAAATCTTCTTGGAAAAGGCAGGCGTTGAATTCGGCCCGGGCGCAAGCTTGGCATACGACGGCACAAAGCTGTGGATAACAAATTCCACCCGCAATGTAGAAAAAGTCCGCCGCATTCTCGCGCGCTACAACGAAACATTGCAGGTCGAAATCGAAGCTCGCTTCATGGAAGTAAACCAGGGCGTCCTCAAGGAACTCGGCTTCAACTGGAACGTTTACAACAAGACAAACGGCAACAAGCTCTTTGGCACAATGAACGGTTCCGTAACAGACGGCTATACCGATTTCAACAACCGCGCGTTGTCTGACGCCTTCTCTCCGGCGCAGTCCACGCAGCAGATTAACATCAATTACCGCGAATCTGTAACATCCCAGGGCGGCGGCATGGCGATCCCGCAAGTTCCGCCGGAATTGCCCTCCACAATCAACATAGCATCCCAGGCGTCCGACACTGTAAGCACGGTTTTGGGCATCATCAACGGCTATAATATCGACTTGGTTGTGAACGCAATCGAACAGGATACCGGCAGCGACTTGCTCTGCTCCCCGTAGGTAACGGTTCGCTCTGGCGACAAGGCGACCATCACAGTAGCGCAGGAAATGCTCTATCCGACAATGTGGGGCGACACCCAGGCGCAGGTTTCCCAGTCGGGCAACAATAATTACGGCGGCGGTGGCGGCGGCGACGCGGCGGTTGCCATCACTCCGGGTACTCCGCAGGAATTCACAAAGCGCGACGTCGGCGTTGTAATGGAAGTTACCCCGACAGTCGAAGAAGACGGCGCAATCTCTCTTGATATGCCCTCGATTAAGGTAACTGAATTCGAAGGCTTCATGCAGTACGGCGGCGTTGCGGTTGCCTTGGCGGGCGACACGACCGTAACAGTTCCCTCTGGCTTCGTAATGCCGGTATTCTCGGTTCGCGAAGTTCAGACACGCGTAACGGTATTCGACGGCGCGACAGTTGTCTTGGGCGGTTTGACACGCGAAGACGTCAGGACTGTAAACGACCAAGTTCCGGTTTTGGGTGACATCCCCTTGCTCGGCAGACTCTTCCAGTCTAAGGGCAAAACCAGCCAGAAGAAGAACCTAATCATCTTCGTAACGGCGAACAAGATCTCCCCGGGAGGAAGCTTGATAAGGGAACAGGTCGGCAACATCCCCGCAGGTTCAATCTTCTCGAACCCGAACGTTATCGCTCCGAGCGGCTCTGTTAACAGGTCTCTCGTAACGGAAGCGGCTCCGGAAGAAAAGTAATCTCGGGTTGACCGAAAATTTAAAGCGGAAAAGCTCAATGCTTTTCCGCTTTTTTTTGCGCTTTTCGCGCGGGGTTTTGCCAATTTTTTAGCGATTTTTGCAATGAAAAACACAAAAAAGGAGCTCTTTTGGAGCCCCTTAAAAAATAGAAAAAATTAAATTTTATTCGCTCAAATTCAGGCAAAGCTGGCGCAAGTCGAAAATGGCAAGAGTCGCCCTGTTTTTGGACGGCCAAATTTCCGTATAGTTCCCGAAACGCTCGATTTTTGCGAGAATTGAATTTAGGCACATAATTGCGGACTTGTAAAAGGTGCGCGCCAAAACGTCCTCTCCCAAATCCGTTGAATTTACCGCGACACAAATGAGCCGCGCCGCTTCGTGGATTAAAGACGAAAGATGCAAGACAAACAGCGCGTCGCATCTTTCGCGGCTCACAATATCTTCAATCGCGGAATTCAGGCAAATTATAAGAGCGCGGGAGGCTATGTAAATGGGGTGGTTAATTAGCGTAATGGGCTCGTCGGCGTGGGAGTCGTCGGCGTCGTCAATAGGGGAAATGTTCCAGCCCGCAAGGCGCGCAATGCTTTCAAAATCCATGCCGTTAGGCCTGTTTTGGGCGTAAAGAGCCGCGACTTTGTCGACTTCCGCGCGGGCGCGCCTGACATATTCGAGCCACTCGCGCTCCGACCATTGGTTCGCGCCGAAATCCGACGCGCCGCCAAAAGAAAAATCTGAAAAGAAATCGTCCATTTTCCCGATAAATAATTTCCAAATTCTTTTTTCCTGCAAGTAAATTTTTAGGAAAAAAATGAGGGGTTTTGCGGCGTGCCACACAACTACTATCAGCAGTTTGGAATGCGAACGCAAATCGCGCCATCTCGGCGTCGAACTTCGTTCTCACCTCATCGGCACACAAAAAAAGCGTGGTTTTTTTCTCTATAAAAAAGCAATCCCGGAACGAGCGATTGCCGAAGGCAATGCGTGTAAAAACAGAAAAGGCGCGCGAGTAATCCGCGCGCCGCACGATTTGGCAAAACGAAGTTTTGCAGGTTAAGGGTATTCTACCCTTATGGAGCCGATGAGGTTCGAACTCACGACCTCCACAATGCCATTGTGGCGCTCTTCCAACTGAGCTACGGCCCCTTTTAAAAAGAAATTAATTTAGGAATTTTGTTTTTAAGGTCAAGTTTTTTTATCAACAAATTTGGCGTTTATTATTTATTTATGTTGCGGTGCATATACTGCCCGGAATTTTCGATTGCGTTTGATTTGTTTGCGGGGCAGAGCGAAAGCAGCAGCGCCAGGGCGACGCCGAGCGCGACGACAATTATTGCGAGCCATTTCTTTGAAAACGAGCCTACTTTATATATCCACGAGGCGTTCAAGGCCATGTGCAAAACGAGGGCGGCGAGCATTGCCATTGCTATGAAAAAGTGCAGGTCGCACCACTGCGGCTTTGAAAGCCCCAAAACTGTCATGCCTTTCATTCCTTTGACGAACGAAAATTTCATCATAAAGCCGCTGCCCAAAAGGAAGCAGAAGCTGAAGTACAAAATAAAATCGGTTATTCTTCTAAGCGCGGTTTTCATATTTTTATAAACGCAAAAAACGCGGTTTTGTTTCGAAAAATCATTCGTCGCCCGACAAAATTTGCGCGGCTTTTTTCGCGTCGAAGTTCGGGATTTCGAGCGTTTTATCTTTTGAAGTCTCGCCCGAGACAAATTCGATTGCGGCTTTTGACACGCCGAGCCTTTTGGACAAAAATTTGACGAGCTCCGAGTTTGCCTTGCCTTCGATTGGCGGCGAGCACAGCTTGATTTTCAGCGCGCCCGCGTATTCCCCGACATATTCGGTTTTGCGGGCGTTGGGGATAATCCTGAATTTTACGCGGCTCATTTTAAATTTCGACAACCTGCCCGTCGTATGCGATTTGGGCGTTTTGCGGGATTATTTTCGAGAACGCCTCGTAGTCGATTTGCCAGGTTGTGTGCGTGAAGAACGCGCGTTTTGCGCCGAGGCTTTTTGCGGTTTCAATAGCCTCGTAAATCGACATGTGCGTCGGGTGGGGCAGGGGGCGAAGGCCGTCGAGCACCACTGCGTCGGCGTTTGCTGCAAGCTCGACTGCGCGGGGCGTCAGGGTTTTGCAGTCGTTGAAGTATGCGAGCTTTTTGCCTTCGTATTCGAACACAAAGCCGAGGGTTTTGCAGTTGCCGTGGGGCAGCTCTTCGGCGTAGATTTTGAGCCCGTTTTCGAATTCCAGAAAGTTCGGCATTCTTTGCAAATCGAAGCACGGGTAGCCGCGCTGCGCGGGTTTTTCGAAGAGCGCGTACGGAAAAATAAGCCCGACTCTTTCTATGCCGTATTCGTTTGCGTAGACGGGCATTTTGTTGCCCGGGAGCCTGTCGCAAAATCTGCGGAGGTCGTCCATGCCCAAAATGTGGTCGGCGTGCCCGTGGGTCAGCAAAAATACGTCAATCCAGTCGATTTTGCATTGCAGGCATTGCAGGCGGAATTCGGGCCCCGCGTCGATTTGTATGTGCATGCCGCCGACTTCGAGGTGCGCCGCGCTGCGCGTGCGCCAATTCTTGGGGTTCGACAAGTCCAGCCCGCGGTTGTCGAAGCCTATCATCGGCACTCCCTGCGATGTTCCCGTTCCCAAAAATGTCAAAGTCATAAAAAATCTTTCAAGAAAAAAGCGGCACCGAAAAGATACCGCCTTTTTGCAGTGGGCAAATTAAAAAATTATCTTTTTGGCATTGAAATTTTGTAGCGCGGCGCGGGCTTGGGGATAAGGCGGGCGTAGTCGAGGTGGACGCCGTCCCTTTCTATTCTCAAGTCGCCGATTCGCTCGGGCAGCGGTTGGATGATGAGAGATTCCTGCACCTTGAACGTTTTGACGTCCCCCGCGCGGACTTCGCCCTGGTGGTAAATGTAGTTCGGGTTCGATTCGGGCGTAAGCTTGTAGGATGTGTCGGCGAGAGCCTTGATTGTAATTACGCATTCGGGGATGTCTTCCAAGCCCTCCGCGACAGTCGGGGTTTCCGAGCCGCCTGAAAGCTTTGAAACAACCGAAACCAAGAGGATTATCGCGGCGATTACGCCCAATACGATTGCGCCGATTTTAAAGTATTTGGAATTGTCGGACGGCCTTTGCGCGTCGGGGGCGATGTCGGCGTCGGGCTCGTCGTCGTATCTGTTTTCGGGCGATGTGGACGCGCTGTCCTCGTCGAGCTCGCTCATGAATTGTTTTTTTGCGTCTTGGGCGCGCTTTGATTCCTTGTCGGAAAGCCTGCCGCCCGTAGAGGCGAAGTAGCTTGCCATGACGGCCTTCGGGTCGAGCCCCAGGTACGCCGCGTAGAGGCGCAGGAAGCCGCGCTTGTATATTTCCGGCAAGTCGAATTCAAAATCGCCTTCTTCCATTTTCGAGAGGAAGTCGGCCCGGATTTTAGTTGCGTCCGCCGCGTCGCGCAATTCAACGCCTTTGTTTGCGCGCGCCTGTTTCAATGTTTCGCCCAAGTTCTTCATTATGGCGTTTATTAAAAATCAAACGTTTTTTCTTTGCAACTTATTTCTAAAAAAAATAGCCGATTTTTGAGAATAAAATTTACACGCGGGGCATTTTCGGTAAAATAGCCGCATATTTTATTTTTTGGAAATTTTTGGCTTTCGGGAAACCGAAGCCGCTTGTTTATGAGAATTGTTGACAGATATGTTTTTGTGGAATGGCTGAAAGTCTTCGCCGCGACAGTCGGCGTGACGCTTGGCATTCTCATCTTAAACGACATGTATAACGAGCTCGACGACCTGCTCGGCTTCAAGGCGTCCGCGCCCAGAATTTGCTACTACTACTGGCTGCTCGTCCCGTCTTTTGTGCCCGTAATTTTGCCGATAAGCCTGCTGATTTCGGTAGTGTTCATCCTGGGCAATTTCCACAAAAACAACGAAATCGTGGCGATGCGCGCCTCGGGCATGAACGTCTGGCAGATTACGCGCTCGCTGTGGATTGCGGGCTTTCTGCTTTCATGCTTTTTGTTTTGGATGAACGCCTCGGTCGTCCCCACCTCGAAGGAGAACGCCGCGACGCTTTACAACAATTTGAAATTCGAAAGCGAGCGCAAGAGCAATAAAAACGGCGCGCTCGTCGGCAAAATTTCCCTGCTTTGCTTCAAGAACGAAACCGACGGCAGGCTGTGGTTCATAAACAAATTTTCGCAGGCGTCGAAAAAAGCGTACGGCGTGGAAATCCACCTGATGGACAAAAACGGGCGCGAGACCTCGAAAATCCTCGCAAAGGAGGGCGTTTTCGACGACCTTGACATGTGTTGGTTCTTCACAAACGGCCAGCAGATTTTCTTCGACGCGGAAACTTCGAGCTCCGTAAAGGCTGAAGTTTTCGACAAAAAATACTACCGCGAGTTCAAGGAAGACCCGCAGATTATGAAGCTTAGCATGAGCAGGCCGAAGGATCTTTCGCTTTTCGAGCTCAAAAAGCTGATTTTGGCATCGGGCGACAGGGACAGCGAAAATATGCGCCCCTACACCGAGCAGCTTGTAAGCCTTTGGGTAAGCCCGTTTGCGTGCATAATTGTTGTCGCCATCGCCATTCCGTTTTCGATTTCCGGAGTGCGCACAAACCCGATGGTGGGCGTCTCCAAAACCGCGGGGCTATTCTTTTCGTATTACCTGATAGACAGCCTGTTTTCGGCGATGGGCTCGAGCGGGCTTATGCCTGTTGTGCTCGCGGCGATTTTGCCGAACTTGCTCATGCTTTTGCTGGCTTTGTCCATGTACAGAAAGGCGTTGTAAATTTATGAAAAAACTCGACGTATTGGTTATCGGCAGCGGCGGCAGAGAGCACGCCATTGTCAAATCCGCAAAGAAATCGCCCCTGTGCGGCAGGCTCGTCTGCACTCCCGCAAACGGCGGCATAGAGCTCGACTGCGCCTCGGCAAACATCAAGGCCGACGACATCCCGGGCATCGTGAAATTCGCAAAAGAAGGCAAATTCGACCTCGTCATCTGCGGGCCGGAAGTCCCGCTTTCAATGGGGCTTGCCGACGAGCTAAGGGCTTTGGGCATCGCAGTTTACGGGCCCAACAAGGACGGCGCGACATTGGAGGCGAGCAAGGCATTCTCCAAAAACTTCCTCAAAAAATATTCAATCCCGACCGCCGCGGGCGAAAACTTTAAGGATTTTGCAGCCGCAAAAGATTTTATTATGAAATCTCCGTTCGATGTCGTTATCAAGGCGAGCGGCTTGGCTGCAGGCAAGGGGGTTGTCATCCCCGAAACTAAAGAGGAGGCTGTCGAGGCGGCGCGCGAAATGCTCGAAGGCGGCGCGTTTGGCGACAGCGGCAGGGAAATTGTCGTCGAGGAAAAAATGGAGGGCGAAGAGGCGAGCATCATGCTGATGGTCTGCGGCGAGGACTACATAATGCTGCCGCCAAGCCAGGACCACAAGCGCATTGGCGAAGGCGACACGGGCTTGAACACAGGCGGCATGGGCGCATACGCCCCCGCGGCTGTTGCGACCCCGCAGGTTTTGGAGGCGGTGCGCAAAAACATTATCGCCCCGACTTTGCGCGGGCTCAAAAGCGAGGGCATTGACTATCGCGGCACTCTTTACGTCGGCATAATGATAACTTCGGCGGGGCCGAAAGTCGTCGAATTTAACGTCAGGTTCGGCGACCCCGAATGCGAGGTGCTTTTGCCCCTCATTAAATCCGACGCATTGGAAGTTATGAACGACATCGCAAACGGCAGGCTCGATTCCTCCAAAGTCCAGATAAAGGACGAGTTTGCGGTTATCGTTGTCGTGTGCGCGAAGGGCTACCCCAATTCGTACAAAAAAGGCGACGTAATTACTTTGCCAAAGAGCGAGCCCGAGGGCGCGTACGTAATCCACAGCGGCACAAAGCGCGGCGCAAACGGCGAGCTTCTGACAAACGGCGGCAGGGTTCTTGGAATGACCGCGACTGGCAAGACGCTGCGCGAGGCGTTGGACAAAGCCTACAAGCTTTGCGCCGACACCCATTTTGACGGCGCGTATTTCCGCCGCGACATCGCGCACCGCCAGCTCGAGCGCGACGCAAAATAATATGGCACAAGACTCGGTAATATTTCTTTGCACCGGCAACATCTGCCGCTCGCCGATGGGCGAGGGGCTTTTGAAGCACGCAATCGCCTCCCTTCCCGCGTCGAGCCCGCTCAAAAAGCTGCGGGTAATTTCCGCGGGGACTTTCGGCGAGGACGGCATGGGCGCAAGCCAAAATTCCGTAATCGCGCTCGAGAAGGTTGGCGTGGACATTTCAAAACACGTCGCGCAAACGCTCACGCAAAAAATGCTCGACGAGTGCTTCGCGCTTGTTGCCATGTCGCAGTCGCACCTCGACACCGTAAAATATAGATTTTCAAAGCTGCCGCCGCGCGCGTTCACGCTGAAGTCTATCGACCCGAACGCGAGGGGAGGGGACATTCTCGACCCGTACGGCTACGGCATAAAAACATATTTGGAAGTGCGCGACGAAATAATATCGGCAATTCCGCATCTGGTAAAATTTTTGGAAAAGGAGTACAAATGAAAATAGCATTGGGGGCAGACCACGGAGGCTTCGGCTTGAAGAATTCCGTATTGAAATATTTGCAGGAGGCGGGCTTCGAGACTGTCGACTGCGGCACAAATTCCGCCGACTCGGTGGATTATCCCGACTTCGCAAAACTCGTCGGCGCAAAAGTCGCGGGCGGCGAATGCGATTTCGGCGTGCTCGTGTGCACTACTGGCATCGGCATTTCGATTGCCGCCAACAAGATTAAGGGCATTCGCGCGGCTCTCTGCCACAACTGCGACGGCGCAAAATTTTCGCGGCTGCACAACAACGCAAACGTGATATGCATGGGCGCAAAATACGTCGGCAAGAAGCTCGCAAACGAAATGGTGAAGACTTTTCTTGAGACCCAGTTCGAGGGCGGCAGGCACGCGCGCCGCGTCGGCAAGCTTGAAGCGTAATCTTTTTTGATAAAAATTTTTTCGCGGCGGGGGCATGAAAAAACGCTCCCGCTTTTTTTTGTTCGGAACAATAAATTTTGCACGGTGTCTAAATTTTTCAAAAGGAAATTATGAAAAGACGCCGACGGCTGTTTTGGCACAGCTATCTATGCGAGACTATCGCAGCCAAAAGCAAAAAAATATCGACGCCGAAAAAGCCGCAGCGCATGAAAGCGCAAGAGGCGCGCATCGAGCACATCGCGCACTCCGTGCCGCTAAAATTTGCAATATCACGCGCGTATTTGAATTGATTTTTTCCTCGTCGGCGGTGCAAATTTTTTTACAAGCAACAAAAAGAAAGCGCGCGGCGGAGCTAACCACTCCCCGCCGCGCGCCGATTACTTATCCCTAAAATTCTGCCCCTGTTTCTAGCTCAAATTCGCGGCGCGGGCAATAACCGCCATTAGATGCTCCTTTTTGGCTTCGCTACCGGCATAGATACGATGGCTGCCAATTTGAGAGCCCGCTATAATCACATAATAGGTGGTCGAAACGTTGCCTTTGCTGTCGCTGCTTATTTTCAAATCCGATGTCATTCTTTCAATGCCGGAGAGCGGAACGCTTGCGTATCTAAATATTGCGGGAAAACTGATTGTGCCCTTTTCAGTGTTAATAACAATGCCCTTTAAATACATAAAAAAGTTTTTTACGCAAAACGCGATTCCGAAAATGCCGGCTAATAATATGTATATGTACGCTTTATTCAGGCTATAATCCCAAACATCCCATGCGTGGAAAACAAGCGTCGCAAATATTAATATTATCGAAAGAATTAAATACCCCAATATTACCCCATAATTTCTTATTACTATTGAGGGTATGTGCCCGCTTGCATTTTCGTATGTGCTCATTTTTATTCCTTTTTTTAGTGTTAAAATTTTTCGGGATGGTAAATCCATTCCAGTTGGGACTCTAACGGAGATACCTTTAGTTCCGCGCCAACTATCACATCTATAAGCTTAAATTCGCCGTCTTTTTTTCTGGGAACAGAAAAAATATACGAAACACACGGCGCGCATATCTTGTCTAGATTGTCATCTATGTCTGAGTTATTTAAGCCACCGGCTTTCTTGATTTTTTTTAGAGCCTCGCCGCCACTGCCAAAACAGGAAACTGACACACATCTTTTGCCGTCCAAATAAATCGGGATCCAAAGAGTTTCTTTGATCAGCGGATTATCTTTAAGCGCCTGCTCAAAGGTTTTTGTTTTGTCAATGCCAAATCTTGCGTTTTTGCAGCCATTGACATCAACGCCGTAAAGCCATGCAAGCTCAGCCTCCTCACGGTTGCGGAAATATGACTTGCTTATTACGAAATCTTCCACTCTGCTCCGATACTCATAATCATAATCTTTAGCGTATCTTTCTTTATACTCCATGTCATCTAACCATGACTTTATATCACTCGCGCCGACGCCTCTTTCTTTCAATTTTTCTGCGACATGAGAATCGCCCGCCTTGGAAATACTGGCACGTACTTCTGTCTTTATAAGCTTAAATTCGCCGCCATTCTTTTCGGGATCGGAAAAATAATATATTAGGGTCGTTTCCTCTAATATTGCAGCGGATATCCAAGTGTCCCTAACATCACCAAAATAATTTGCAAGGACACCACCGTTTTCTAAAATTGTGTCGCCGGTGCAGTGGCAGCGGATTACCACGCATTTCTTACCGTTTACTTCTTCCTGGGGCAACTGTTCCATTTCTTTTATATATGGATTGTCTTTAACCGCCTCCTCCAGAGGTTTTGCCGCATCAATATCCAAAATGTCGTCCACGCCATAAAGCCATGCATGTTGAGCCTCCAACTCTAATGAAGACCTCCCAAATAGAAGATCAGTTGCCCTATCTGAAATTTCAGACATGAATTTGTCGAAATATTCAGATTCTGCGGCGCGTTGCCTTCCTATTTGTTCTGCACTGCGCAATCCCAATCTAGATCTAAATACTTCTAAGCTAAAACCGTTCTTTTTTAATGTTAATACTTCATACGTCTCCCTTATTTCATTTAAACCATGCTTAAAGTCGTAAGTATTAACGAGGGGCTCGTGGCTCTCGCAGCTCTTAATAATTTTTTCTGGTGAAGTCCAAACGGAGCAACTACAATTAACACCATCTTTTATGCCAAAGGAAGCTCTTCCATATATTGCGTTTAAAATCGAAGCCATTTCACGGAGATAATGCGGAACTCCGTACGGAATTCCGTAGTTGTTCTTTTTTATTGTTTTTAAAATTGCCTCGCCGGAACACTCGAAATATACCGTCGGCGACCACCAGTTATGAGAGTCCCAATGCATTTCTTTTATAAAAATGTTGTCTTTAAGCGCCCGATTAAAAGTTTTTGTTTTATCAATATCAAGCCTTGCGTTTTTGCATTTATAGATATTCGGTATGGCGCGTATTACCATGCCGATGCGGAAAAAGTGCTCGGCAAGAGCCACCAGCACTATTGCGGAAATGCCGTAAACAAGCAGCTTTTTCCAGCGCTTCATTGCACGCGCAAAAAAATTCTTCGAGGCTTTATTGTCTGCAATTTGTCCCATTTTTTATCCTTTGATTTTGATTTTAAGAAATTTTCGACTTCGCAATTTTTCTCAATCTGCTCCTTAAGAGATTTTCAATTCCCCTTTTGTCGACAAATTCGCGGTAAAAAATTTGTTTGCCTGTTTTTTCCTCGTTAATGACTTCCATTTCATAAAAAGTCCACATATAGCATTTTAAATCCGACGGAATTTTATCTTTCAAATTATTTGAGCACATTATAATGGGATATTTGCCAATGCCCAAGGCATAGCCCAGTTCAATCAGCACATTAGGATTGAAGCTTTTGTATTGAATTTTATCATTTTTTAGGGCATCGCTTTTGAAATCATATGCCCCATTGTTTTTTTTAAAAAGATCCTTCGTTTCTGCTATGTCAAAAATTAGGAGATCCGCCGTCGAAATTCTATCGCAAATTCCTTTATATACAAATTCGCCGTGCGAAGCCCTGAGCCTGTTTATGAAAATCGAAACTTCGTCGTTAAAACTAGTTAAAACGCTATTTCTTATTTGTATCAAAAAATCGCGGAAAGAAGTCCAAAAAGCATCGCGAAAAACCGTTTGCCCAACATGCCATGAATATCCAAAAAATACCTCAAGCGGAATTTTAGCATCCAAAGAAAATTCCGAGAATAATGAATTTAATTTTTCGTCAATCTCATCAATTTTTAACTTTCTAAAATCTAATTCGGAAACGCCTAAATTCTTAAAAATATCCTTATATATTTCAAAGATATTCACTTTGCGGCGTTGTGCATTTTTATTTTCCGGTTTTTTGCTCATTGTATTCTGTTTCTCGTTGGGGGTTGGGATTTATCACGCAAAAAAAATTCGCCGAAGTAAATTTTTATAGGCAAATTTTAATGCGGATATTGGGGATGTTCCCTGTTTTATATGCAAAAAATCATACAGTATTTGGAATACTTATGTCAAATAAAAAATATTTAATGCGCCTCAAAATCCTTTGCGGCATTGAATATTTCTTATCTCGCGGGAGGCGTAAAAATATCACGCGCTTTTGCTTTTACAATGCGTCACAAAATGCAATATATTGAAAATCAACCTCTTGCATAAACCAAAAACCATACAGTATTCCAAATACCATGACGAACATAGAAAACATCGCTAACGCCATTTTAGACGGCTCGGGCATTTCGCTTATTGACGCGGCGAGGCTTATAAAAAACATTCTCGATTTTATGCCGAAAAATTCCGAGCTGATGCCCGCGCAATTTTGCGGCAAAATTATCGACTGTGGCAAAATCAACTACCGCGCAAAAGAAATGTCGTTTATTGAGGGTTTTAAGCTCTATCTTTCCGCCAAAGCCCACCTTCGCAAAGACAGTTTGCGCGACATAAAATATTTGGGCTCTCGCCTGATAAAAAATTCCCCCGAGCTTGCCGAGCGCAATTTTTCAAATTTGAGTGTTGCGAATTGTGAAATGTGGCTTAACAAAGCGTTTTCAACTCCCTCTCAGTACAACAAAGGCAGAGCGTTTTTGCATGCGATTTTTGAATTTGCCTTGCGCAGGCAGTGGTGCGGCAAAAACCCGATAAAGTGTATAGAAAGAAAGCGCGTAATAGAGCGCGAGATTGTGCCTCTTTCAATCGAGCAAGTCAAAAAAATCCTTGAAAATGCGGGCAAAATCGAAGGCTGCCTTGCCCCCGCAGCTCTTTTAATTTTTGCGGGAATACGCCCCCGCGAAGTCCGCAGGCTTTGTTGGCGCGACGTCGATTTATCCGAAAAATCAATAACAGTGCGCTCTATCTGCTCTAAAACAGGCGGGGTAAGGCATGTCGAAATTTTCCCGCCCCTAAAAGAGAGGCTTATCCCACAGCCGCCCGAGCAAAAAATCTGCCCGAAAAACTGGCAAGAAAAATGGCGCAAAATCCGCGACGCTTCGGGCTTTCAAAACGCGTGGGTGCAAGACGTCTTGCGCCACACCTACGCAAGCTATTTTGCAAAACGCTTTTCAGACCTTCCCCGCCTTCAAATAAACATGGGTCATTCAAACCTCGCGCTTTTGCGGTCGCGATACGTAAATCTTTCCGACCTTTCCGCCGCGTCCGCAAAGAGTTTTTTTGGCGATGCAATTTTCGCCCGCAATTCATAAAAAAATGCGGCTTAAAAGAAGCCGCATTTTTAAAGTGGAGCGGGCGAACGGTCTCGAACCGTCAACCTCGACCTTGGCAAGGTCGCGCTCTAACCAATTGAGCTACGCCCGCATAATTGATTTAAATCAATTAAAAACCTAAACAATGGTTTTTAATTTTTGTTTGTCAAGCCGCTATTTGAAAATTTTTGCGCTTTCGAGCGGCGGGGCGGGGGATTTGCCCCGAATGCGCCGCGGAAATATATTTTTTTGATTTTGCCTTGACAAAATTTTAAGATTTACAAAACTTGTATACTTTATTTTCGGGGCCGTAGCTCAGTTGGAAGAGCGCCAGAATCGCACTCTGGAGGTCGTGAGTTCGAACCTCATCGGCTCCAAAAAAAGCAGGGTAGAGTACCCTGCACCTGCAAAATTCAAGCGAAGCGGAATGGGCGAAGCCAATTCTGTTTTAAGCGCGAATGAGATTTTGCCGAAGGCAAAAGACCCCGAAGGGGCGAGACGGTTTGCGAATGCAAACGCGAGTCAACTTCGTTTTGCCAATTTGTGCGGCGCGCGGATTACTCGCGCGCCTTTTCTGTTTTTACACGCATTGCCTTCGGCAATCGCTCGTTTTGGATTGCTTTTTTATAGAGAGCCCCTGCTTTTTTTGTGAGTGAATGAGATTTAAGGCTTATTTTTTGTTTTTGATTTTGAGGCCGGCGCGGAAGGCGGAGCCGACGGTTTCGCCAAGGATGCGGTATTTTTTTGCGATGCTGTCGTAGCTTAGCGGCCGCAGTTTGTCGTGGTCGATTTCCCCCTTGGCGTTTAGTATGCGCTCGTCTGCGATTGTGTTTACGATTTTGCCTATCACTCTGAATTCGTCGTCGCCTTCCTGCATTTCCACAACTTCGCATTCGAGCGTCAGCGGGTATTCCTCGATGACGGGGGCGTCGACGAATTTCGCCTTTGCCGTGTGCGCGCCCGCGGCTTCAATCTTGTTGGTTTTGCGCCCGCTTTCGAGACCGAAGTAGTCTGAAATTTCGAGCGTTTCGGGCGTCGCGAACGCGAGCGTGAAGGCGCGTTTTATTTTAAGGTTGTCGGTTGTTTTATGCTCGCCGAGCAGGATGAAAACTTTGTCGAAGTCGCACTGGGTGCCCCAGGCTGCGTTCATTGCGTTGGGCGTTCCGTTTTCGTCATATGTGCCGATTATGAAAACGGGCAGGGGGGCGATTGCAGTTATTGCGCCGAGATTTTTTTTCATGAATTTTCTCTCCTTGTTTTTTGTGGGGGGTTGCGTGCTTATGAATTCAATAAAAAACTCCGCGTTGTTTGCGGAGCTCGAAAAAAAATGTTTAATCCATTTTTGTGATTGTAACGACCGCCCTTATCACGCGCTTTTCTTTGCCCTTGAATTTTGCGCGGATTTGCGCGAGGTCGCCGTGCGCGTTGAGCGGGTTTGCAAGCTCGAGCCTGCGCGCCTCGTCGTCGTTCATCGAGGCTTCCGCCTTGCCTGATTCCGAGAAAATCGAGGTCTTGTTCCGCGCGTCTTCGAATGTGCTGAATCCCTTTTCGGGGCGGGCGATTTGGAAGCAGTATTGCTTGCCGAGCTCCGCGACGACTTCGGTTTTCTTTGGCATTTCGATGTATTCGACTTCGAGGGAGCTGTTCATGGAGTTGTTGTTGTTGGTGCCCTCGCCGTCAATCCAGCCGATTATGCGCGAAATGGCGTATTCGAAGTCGAACGTTACGGTTTTGCCGTTCGACTTTTT
>JAFXRX010000049.1 GCA_017526045.1 Opitutales bacterium | reverse complement strand
TCAACGCCTACGACAACAGCGGCTCCACTGCGGTGTCTTCTATTATTGTGGACGGCGCGACCCTTACAACATCAAATAATTGGGACTTTGACGGCGGTGCATCAGGCTTGGCACAAATCATACTTAAAGGCGACGGCGCAACCATTACTTCCAACGCGCAAATGAACTTGGACTATGCAGGCTCGGGCTCGCGCAAGTTCCTTATTTCCATGGAAGGCACAAACGGAACATTGGAAGCCAAGTACAACTTTAATTACAACGGCAAAATGACCGATGCCACTGCCGACGGCGGCTACTTCTTATCGATGACCGGCTCGGGCAATACTCTGAAAACCGGCACAACCGGCGGCGGCTTCAATATTAATAATTCAAATTCTACCGGCGGCACCTACAAAATCTACTCCAAGAGCGATTCTGCCGCCGCAAAGAACTATATTATTATGAATCAAGGCGAGTTAAACTTGCAGGGCTATTATAAGTCCGATTTGGACCCTGAACAAGACCCCAAGTCAACTGCAAAAATGCAGATTATCCTTGCGGGCAATACGGAACTTGCAAGACTCGACGGCAGCCGCTACACTATTAAGCTCGGCGAATTCTCCGGCCGTCAATTCTGGGGCGGCGACCTGCTCCTTGAAGTTAACGGCAGCGGCAACAAACTCTACATCGACGCCCTCTATGTTGGCAACGGTTACAGGCTCGCCGGCGAAGACCGCGTAAGAATCGTGGGCGGCGGCTCGATTATCGACGTTAACACCCTTAGAATGATGCGCGGCGCAACAACCTCTTGGGAAAACCCCTGCGGCGGCATACTCGAATATAAGCTCGACGACACAGGCATTTCCGCGCTCAAAATCAACAACGGCTTCAACAATGATTTGAACGGCCTGCTGAAAGTTGACTTTACGGGCATGCAGGGCAACTACCAAGACGAGCGCTTTGTTTTGATGACCGCAAAAGTAAGCAACCTCGAAAATTACATCAGCCAATACTGGTACGACTTCCTGGGCGAATCTCCGCTTGATAATATGGAAATTATCGCCCGCGAATTGGAAGACGAATCCTACACATTCGCGGTTGAAGACAGCTCAACGCTTTCGGGTTACAAGGAATTTGTAGTCTACTACACAGGCACTGCGATTATCCCCGAACCCTCGACTTGCGCGGCAATCCTGGGCGCGTTGGCCCTCGCGTTTGCGGCATACCGCAGGCGTAAGTAAGAATTGCGGCATTACACAAAAAAAGAAAGGCTCTCAACGGGAGCCTTTCTTTTTTGTATAATGATGAATTAAAATTTATCTCAATTTTTCTTGGATTTGATGAAGCGCAAATCGTCGTAGAGCAAAATCTCGACATTATCCGCAAGCTCCAGCCTGTACCCGTAGCCTTTGCGCTCGATTTTCGCGATTTTTGCGCCAGGCTCCTTTTTGTCGAGAACTTCCGCCAGCGGCTTTGGCAGCAGGCTCGAAGGCAGATTATTTTTAGCGCTTTCGATTTTCTTCCAGACGCCGTTTTTATCGAATTTTATCTTCGCGCCGTCTTCAAATTCGACCTCAAAAGTCTTGCCCTTCAAAAGCCTCTTTTCGGACTTCACGTCCTTTACGGCAGCGGCGGAAAAATTATCCTTTAAGAACGCCTCCGCCGCGTCCGGCAGCAATGAAACGTCTTTGCCCAAGCTTACCGCCGCCTGCAAATTCGCCGCGCAAAACGCCGCCGCGACTGCGAAAGCCAAAATTTTTGCGTTTTTTGAAAATTTCATAAAAAATCCTTTCCGTTTTTGAGTTATCGAAGAATCATCAAACTTTTTTAAGCGAAAAAATCAGAGCCAGTCCATTCCGATGTCAATCCAAGTTGACTGGTGCACGAGCGCGCCCGAGGATATAAAATCGACGCCCGTACGCCCTACTTGCGCGATTGTTTCAAGCGTAATCCCGCCCGAAGCCTCCGTCCACGCATTGCCTGCGACAATTTTTACGCCCTCTTTGAGCTCGTCCAAAGTGAAATTATCGAACATAATCACATCCGCCTGCGCCTCCAAGACAAACGGAATTTGCGATATGGAATCCACTTCCACTTCCACGGCGTAGTCCGGATTCATCTCTTTTGCCTTTTTTACGGCCGCTGCGAGATGCTCGCCCGAAACGGCGTCGGAAGAGGCCAAATGGTTGTCTTTAAGCATAACGCGGTCAAAAAGCCCCGTGCGGTGGGTGTACGCCCCGCCGCAGGCGACCGCGTATTTTTCAAGCGTCCTAAAACAAGGAGTCGTTTTGCGCGTGTCCAAAATTTTAGCGGGGCTATCCCCCAAAGCCTCGACGTATTTTGCCGCAAGAGTTGCAACGCCCGAGAGGTGCTGCAAGAAATTTAGCATCACCCGCTCCGCCCTTATCATAGTCCGCGCGGGCCCCGAAATTTCGGCGAGAGCCTCGCCCTTTTTCACCCTGCCGCAGTCGCGCGCCAAGAGCTTTACGTCGCACTTCCCCTCGCCGTCAAATTTCGAATACACGCCCAAAATTATTTCGATTAAATTAAGCCCGCACAAAGTCATGTCTTTGCGCGCGGCGAGAACCGCCGAGCCCTTCGCGTTGGGAGTCAGAGTGTCGGTTGTTATGTCGCGCATATCCTTCGGGGGAGTTTTAAGACCCGCCCCGCAAATGTCCTCGGCTCTTGCAATGCGCACAAGCTCTTCCAAATATTTTTCGTCGAGGCTATCCCAAGAAAGCCTGCGCACCAAATGCCCGATAAATTTTTGGCTTTTCATATCCTTAAAAAATCAGTCCTTTATGTAAAATTCCTCGCGGCAGGCAAGCTGCAAATTGAATGTCAGCGGCCGCCCTTCAATGCCCGCGCCCTCGCACTTCCAAACGCCGCCCGCGCCCTCTATCAGCGCAAGACCCGCGGCGATGTCCCACAAATTTATGCCGCGCTCGTCGTAGCAGTCAGCCCTGCCCGAGGCGACCCACGCGCAGGCAATCGCGGCGCTTCCGCACATGCGCACCTTTTTGAAAGTCTGCATTCGCTTTACAAACCTCTTCATGTTTTCGTCGCTGTAATCGGTTATGCTCGGGAAGCCCGTCATCACAACCGCCTGCGCCCTGCTCTTCGCCCAGCGCGGCGAAACTTTTTCGCCGTTTAAAAACAGCCCGAATTCCCTGCCGCCGCTAAACATCTCGCCCCTTGTGAAATCGTAAACCGCCCCGACAATCGGCTCCATGCCGCGCATGAGCCCGATGCTCACGCTAACATTCGGCAGCCCCCTCAAAAAATTGAAAGTCCCGTCAATCGGGTCGACAACCCAATAGGGCTCTTTGCGCGAAATCAAAGAGGCGTCTCCGCCCTTTTCTTCGCCGACAACCTCAATTCCCGTCTGCGCCAAAAGCCCGCGTATGAAAATTTCGCTCTCGACGTCCTCCTGCAATTTTACGTCGTTTGCCGCGTCGCTATTCACGCGCCGCGCCGTTATGCCGCGGAGCCTGTCGCCCGCCTTTTGCGCGGCCTCCCGCGCGAAGTTCAACATTTCAAGATTATCCATAACTTGCCAAATGATGCTTAATTGATTCTTGTCTTGCAAGTATTTTTCCCGCCTGCAAAAATGCTTGTTTTTAAAACGCAAACGCCGATAATGTACTAAAAAAAAGTATGAGAGCCGCAAGACAAACAGTTTCAAAGCCGAAGGGGAAAAAATATCCGTACATCAACAGGGAGCTTAGCTGGCTTGCGTTCAACAGGCGCGTGCTCAACCTCTGCTCGAACCCGAATTTTCCGCTGCTCGAAAGGCTGAGGTTTCTTTCGATTGTAAGCTCGAACCTCGACGAATTTTTTGAAATCCGAGTCGCGGGGCTCATACAGCAAATAGAATCGGGCGCGCTTGCGGCGGACTTCGACGGCATCGGCCCGCGCGAGCTCCTGCGCCGAATACACGTCCAGACGCAGGCCATGGCTGCCGACAAATACAGGGTTTTCAGCGAAGAAATCCAGCCGGAGCTGCGCCGCCAAAAAATCTTCATAATCCCGATAAGCGAATGCACAAAAGCCGAAAAGCTCTGGCTTGAAAAGTATTTCGACTCCAACATCTACCCCGCCCTGACGCCCATGGCGGTCGACCCCGCGCACCCCTTCCCCTTCGTAAAAAACAAGGGCACCTACGCGATGTTCTCGATAGCAAACGCCACACTTAGGCGCGCCCCGTCGGAAACCGCGATTGTCCACACCCCGCAAATTCTTTCGAGGGTCGTGAGAATTGAAGGCGGCAAAGACGACGAGTACCGCCTCGTGTTTTTAAGCGACATCGTAAAATATTTCGCGGAAAAGCTTTTCCCGGGCTACAAAATCCGCAACCGCGCCCTCTTCCGCGCCACGCGCAATTCCGACTTGTACATCGACGAAGAAGAAACCGAAAACCTCTTAAAGACAATCGAAGACGAGCTGCACCGCCAAAAGAAGGGAGCGGCAGTCCGCCTCGAAGTCGAAGACTGCATCGCCGAAAACAATTTAAAGCTTCTTTTGAACGCGCTCGACTTGGAGCCCGACGACGTCTACAAAGTTTCGCTCTCGCCGATAAACATGATGCGGCTTGACACAGCGTACGATTTAATAAACCGCCCCGACCTGAAATTCCCGCCGTTTAAGCCCTTCCTGCCAAAGGAATTCAAAGACCCCGACGCGATTTTAAGCACGATAAAATCCGCCGACAGGCTTTTGCACCACCCCTACGAAAGCTTCCAGCCCGTCGAAGATTTTATCGAAAGAGCCGCGCTCGACGAGTCGGTTTTTGCGATAAAGTTAACCCTCTACCGCACAAATTCCGACTCGCGCATCCTAAATTCGCTAAAAGAAGCGGCGATGAAAGGCAAGCAGGTTACGGTGCTCGTGGAGCTCAAAGCCCGCGGCGACGAGGAAAAAAATATACGCTGGGCGCGCGAGCTCGAAGAAATGGGCGTGCACGTCGTCTACGGCATTGTGGGGCTTAAAACCCACTGCAAAATATGCCTAATTGTCCGCCGCGAAAGCGAGGGAATGCGCCTTTACGCCCACATAGGAACAGGCAACTACAACTCCAAAACCGCCAAGCAATACACCGACATGTCGTTCTTTACGGCGGACAAAACAATATGCGAGGAAGTCGCAAAAGTTTTCAACACGCTTACCGGCAAAGTCGCAAACCCGCAGTTTGAAAAGCTGATGGTAGCTCCCTTCAACTTCCACTCGCGCTTCATGGAGCTTGTCCGAAACGAAATCAAAAATGCAAAAGAAGGCAAGCCCGCGCGGATTGTGGCAAAGACAAATTCGCTAATCGAGCCCTCGGCAATCGACATTCTCTACGAGGCGTCGCAGGCGGGCGTAAAAATAGACCTGGTCGTGCGCGGCATCTGCGGGCTCGTGCCGCAAGTAAAGGGCATCAGCGAAAACATAACAGTAAAAAGCATCGTCGGCGTCTACCTCGAGCACAGCCGCATATACTACTTTGAAAACGGCGGCAACCCGCTCGTGTTCGCGGGCTCGGGCGACATCATGCCGCGCAATATGTTCCGCAGAATCGAATGCATCTTCCCCATAGAAAACGCGCAAATTAAAAGCCGCATCATCGACGAAATTTTGGCGACACTTCTAAAAGACAATATGTACTCCGACTTCCTGCACTCAAACGGCGCATATTACAAGGAGGCAAAAATGAAGTCCGCTCCGCAGTTTTCAGCGCAGGAATTTTTCATGCAATCCTCCGCCCAGAAAACGAAAAACGCCGAGGCGTAAAAACCCGCCGCGGCGCGTCAGACCAAGCATAAAAATCTTTTTTACTGCGCGAATTTTTCGACGCCTTGCGCCGCGAATTTCACGCAGTCTGCGCACGGAGTTTTCGCGACAGTTTTTATCTCGCGGCATTTTAAAGCCCCCGCGTTTTTTGCGAAATACTCGTCAAGCAAAGCGCGGTTTTTTTCGGGCACAAAATCCCTTGCGGCAAACAAAGCGCCGCAAAAGCCGCCCTCGCACCTGCCGCCGCTGTTTGCCTTGTAATAGGCAAGCTTCTCGTCGGAGGGATTTTTGGCAAACGCCGCGTACACCGCCTGCGCGCATGAATACGGGTTGCGGAAATATTTTACAGCCGCCTCAACTTTTTCTGAATTTGAATTTTCGCCCATAAGATTTAAGCATTTTTTAGCGCCTCGTTTTGAAGCGCGGTGATGTTCGCAATCCCGATTTTTGCAAACTCAATGAATTTTGAAAGCTCGTCGGAATTGAACGTCGCCTCTTCACCCGTCGACTGAAGCTCGACAAACTTGCCCGAGCCCGTCATCACTATGTTCGAGTCGACGCTCGCCGCGCTGTCCTCGACGTAGGGCAAATCCAAGACGACATTGCCCTCGTAAATTCCGACCGACACCGCCGCGACTGAATCCGTAAACGGGTCCTCCGCAAGCTCGCCCGCTTCAATCAGCTTTTTAACGGCGATTTTCGCCGCGACATAAGCCCCGGAAATCGACGCAGTGCGCGTGCCGCCGTCCGCCTGCAAGACGTCGCAGTCAATCCACATCGTGTAGCCGGCAAGCTTCGTCAAATCCGCAACCGCCCGCAAAGACCTGCCGATTAAGCGCTGGATTTCGACGCTTCTGCCGTCCTGCTTGCCCATCGCGGGGCGCGGCTTGCGGGTCAGTGTCGAATATGGCAGCATGCTGTATTCCGCGCTAATCCAGCCCTGCGGGTTTTCGAGCGCGTTCATCCACGAGGGGACTTTCTTTTCGAGGCACGCCGCGCAAATCACCTTAGTGTTGCCGAAGCTTACGAGCGCCGAGCCCGCCGCATGCGGGGCGAAATTTGTCTGAAACGACACCGCGCGCATTTCGTTTGCGCGCCTGCCGTCGGGTCTTGCAAATTCATTTTCCATATTAAAAAAATCTAATTAAACAAACATTCGGTTCAAGAAAAATAAAAGAGCCGAAAGCAAACGCCGCCGGCTCTTAAAAAATTTTTTTTAAATTTGGCTTACGCGACAACCGAGACTTTGCGGTGCGCGCCGTCCCACTTTACATTGCCGTCAACGAGCGCGTACAAAGTGTAGTCGCGGCCCATGCCGACGTTTTCGCCCGCGCGGATTTTTGTGCCGCACTGGCGCAAAATGATGTTGCCCGCAACGACGTATTCGCCGCCGAATTTCTTTACGCCGCGGCGCTGTGAACGAGAATCTCTGCCGTTTTTAGCCGCGCCCTGACCTTTTTTATGTGCCATATAAGATGTTCCTTTCGATTACGCCTTGATGGATTCGATTTTCAAGACAGAGAGCTCCTGGCGGTGGCCCTGCCTGCGCTCATAACCCTGACGGCGCTTTTTCTTGATGATTACAACCTTTTCGCCGCGCTTGTTTTCGAGAATCTTAGCCTTTACAACTGCGCCTTCGATTGCCGGTGAACCAAATTTAACTTCCGAGCCTTCGCCAGCCATGAGCACGTCCTTAATTTCAACGACGTCGCCCGCGTTTGAACCCTTGAAACGGTTGACGAAAACAATGTCGCCTTCAGCCACTGTAAGCTGTGCACCTTGAACTTTAATTGTCGCTTTCATTTCTTAAATCTTTAAAAAATCATCTTACTAAATATGAATTTTGCGCATGCGCAAGCTTTTTTTTCCGTTTTTTTGGATTTTTTTTAAATTTTGGCGATTTCCCGCGCAAAAACGGCGATTTTGCCAATCCGCCGTTGACGCGCCCTCAAAATTGCGCTAAAAATGCCGCAATAAAATATTTATGATAAAAAAATTTTTTGCGACAATAATATTTGCGGCGTGCGGCTTGCTTTGCGCCGCGGAAATTTACGTAAGCCCGCGCGGCTCGGACAAGCGCGACGGCTCAAGCTGGCAAAACGCAAAAAGAACGCTTCAAGGCGCGCTGAAAGCCGCGTCAAGCCAAGACGCAATATTTTTAAGATCAGGCACATACACCCTTTCCGAGACTGCCGAAATTTCCGCCGACCTGGAAATTGTCGGCGGCTTCGAAGGCTCTGAAAGCAGTTCGAAGCCGCTCTGCAAAAAGCCTACAATCATCCGCGGCAACGGCAATAAACGCCTGTTTATAGTAAAAGGCGCATCGCTTCGCGCCTCGAATATAACCTTCAAAAACGGCGCGGCAAAAACGCCCTGCTCTGAAACTTCCGACATCTCCGGAGGCGCGTTTTTCCTCGACAGCTCAAACGCCGAATTTGAAAACTGCATATTTAAAAACAACACAGCCTCAAATTCCAAAAACCCCGAAAACACCGCAGGCGGCGGAGCAATTTCAGCAACAAATTCCTCGACCCTATCCGCAAGCGGCTGCCAATTTATCTCAAACAGCGCGGCAAGCAAAAACAGCCGGCGCGCCGCAGGGGGCGCGATTTTCGCAGACGACACAAGCTGCGATGTAAAAATTTCAAACTCACTCTTCAAAAAAAACCGCGCATATATAAACCATAACGGCGACTCGCCCGCATCGGGCGGCGTAGCGAGAATTTCAGGTGGCGAAATCTCTAACTGCATATTCGAAAAAAATTCGGCGTCGCAAAAAAAGTCAAACGGGACAATTTATCTTTCGCTGCAATCCTCGCAGACAGGCGGAGCCTCGGGCGGCGCGATTTTCGCGGAGCCGCGCCTTGCTGACTGCGCGATTTTTCAAAACAAATTTTTGCAAAATTCCGCGGACGGCTCGACCGCCCTCGGCGGGGCGATTTTTACCTACACGCCCGAAGACGCCGCCGCCGAAATTTTCTCAAACTTCTTTTATAAAAACAGCGCAAACAGCGGCGGGGCAATCGCGGCAAAAGGCGCGGAAACTTCCTCCGCTTCAATCTCCTCCTGCCGCTTTCTCTCAAACCGCGCGGCGTCCTCGGGAGGGGCAGCCGCATTCTTCCCGCCGTCAGTGCCTTTTGAAATTCCGCCGATACACATAATGCAAATCGACTCTCCCGACGAATTTGCCGCGGAAATTTCGCCCGCACAAACCGCGGCAACAGCCCCGTTTGAAATCGTCAATTCGGAATTTGAAGGCAACGCTGCGCAATTAGGAGGCGCAATTTCAATATCCTCGCGCCAGTTCTCAAAAAAAGGCCTGGAACCTTTCGCAAAAATCTTTTTCTGCACGTTCGTTGGCAATTCCGCGGAAACCGCCTCAGCCATTTCAAATAACGGCATAGCCGACATAAGCTCCTGCATATTCGCAGACGGCAAAACGGGCTTTGAAGTCTGCTCCGAGCAAATATTTTTTGTGGTATACGAAAACTCCGACCCGCTGCGCTACGACCCCATCGCCCCCAGAATTGTAAAAAGCAGCGCGTCTTTTAACATCCGCAACTGCATCGTCCCCGCTGCGTCCTCCCTGCCCTCCGCAAAACAATACATAAACCTGACGACCCAAAACATTCTGGAGGCAGACCCGCAATTTTTGGGGCTGCGCACCGAGGGCGAAACGTCGGCGCACATGCCAAGCCAAAATTCGCCCGCAAACAATTTCGAATTCGACGAAACCGCGGATGTTGCAAGCGACATATTCGGCAATCTGCGCGCCACCCAAAAGCCGACAATCGGCGCGGCGCAATCTTATGCCTGCGCCCTCGAAGTCGACGGCGCCGACACCGCGATAAACCTCGCCTATGGCGAAAAAATTTCAATCCGCGCAAACGCAAAAAAATACACAGGAGCTCTTTCATACAAATGGCTCGTCGATAAAAACGACGGCAAAGGCTTTGTCGAGGCAAAGTCGGCAAAGCAAGAAATTGCATTCACCGCCCAAAAAAAATACCCCGAAATTTCCTATAAATGCCTTGTAAGCGACGAATCGGGCGCAAGCGCATGCACGGGGATTTTCAAAATCTGCTCCAAGCCGAAGAAAAAATCCGCAAATAACAATTAGCTTTTTTCGACGCGCCCCGCCCGATGCGCAACCGCGGCGGGAAATGAAATAAAAAGACGGATTAAAAAAATTAAAAAAAGTCAAAATTTTATTTGACAAGGGAAATCAAAAAAGACTTAATGGCGTTTTAATTTTTAACGGTGCTCGGTAGCTCAGCGGTAGAGCAGGTGACTGTTAATCACTTGGTCGCTGGTTCGATCCCAGCCCGAGCAGCCATTTGGACGCCCCCTCCCCGGGGGCGTCTTTTTTTGTGATTTGAAACACTCACAAGTTTTCCCCGCCGTCCTTCGGCTCAACTTTTTTCATAACCGACTGCAAAACCCAGTTTTCGCCATTTTTTACATATTCTTTTATTTCTGTAAAGTCGTCGGAAATTTCCCATTTGAAATTTTGCCCTACAAAAAGATCTTTTATCCCTCCCTTTGCGGTATCAAAGAAAGGATTTTTCAATGCCATACTGCATTCCCTGGCGTGGTGGTATTTCTCGTCTTTCAAAAAGACATTTATTTTAAGGCGTTCAAAATACATCGTAAAGCCGTCTTTTGAAGTAAAGTTGCGCAACGAGATTCTGTACATATCAAGCGTTTCCAAAAAATTATCCGCGTTTCGTTCATCGCTCGGGGAAAAGATAAAATAGAAATCGCCATTTCTTGATAAAAATGATTCTGCTTTAGTGTTAAACTTCGGATTATGATTGTCAAAATAATCCCATTCGCCCGACAGCTTTTCCAAAAAGCCCAAATATTCTTTTATTTTGGAATACCTATCCTTTAAAACCTCGTCTTTTAGATTTTTAACATCGGAGATTTTTCCGCCAAACGAATTTAAAACATCCGACATATTAAACGGCAACAGGCAAGGCTTTACGCTTTGCAAAAACAAAGAAACTGGCGCAATATCATTAAAAACAGATTCGTTTTTTATTGCGCCGCACTTCCTAAAAAGGCGAGCCAAATTTCCGCCAAATTCATAAAAGTAATTCTCTTCGAGCAAAAAATCATCATTTCCCAAGAATGAAAATTTTATGCTTTTTTCCCCGCCGCGCTGCCTGTCGTGAAAAACAGGCTTGAAAAAATAATTTTCACTGTTTGAAGGCGAGATATAGATGCCAACAAAGTATGCTTTCCACAAGAATCTCCAATTTATGCAATATGTAAATTTTTTCGATTTATAAAAAATATACAATTCATTAAACGAACTTGAAATTAGCCCAGGTTCTGAAAACATGCCTGTCGACAAAATATTTTCGCCGGTTAAAGCACCGCTTCCGTCTTTCACAAGCTGATAAGATTTATAATATTCATATTGAGACATCAAGTTTGGCGAATGGACAACGTTGGTGCGAAGCCACAACGAAGGATAATAACGAGTTGGCGCGTCTTGCTCTACAAGCTCCAAGCAAGCCCAATTCCCGCCAAAGTCCCTAAGGTCTTTTGACAGCGCAACCGAGCAAAAGAAAATTGCGAAGATGCAAAAGAACAGCTTTGACATATTTTTTATTCGCGCCTTCATGCCCTATTCTCCCTTAATGTCCTTCGGCTCAACTTTTTTCATAACGGCATAAAGAATCCATTTGCCGCCGTCGCAAACATATTCTTTTATTTCAGATCTATCCGAAGAGATCGCCCATTTTATTTTATAACCGTCGCCCCAGTCAAATATAGCCTCGTTTTTGGAAAAACAATTCTTATCCGCCGCCGAGCACTCGTATTCCCTTTGTCCCGCATTAAACCTGAGGCTATCCTTCTCGTCCGAAATAAATTCGTATGATTGGCTTAAAACAATCAAATCCGAAAACGGATCGTAAAATAAAGCCATTACAGGATAAAAGTAATCCGCTTTCTTCTGCTTGACTAATTCCAAAATCTCGGGCGTGTATTCGTGCGAATATATGAATGTTCCCTCTTTTAAAAATTCATTGCAAATGCCGACGGAAAAAGTTGTGTTTCTATTGAAAAATTCAAATTTGTACGATTTGCCCGATTTTACAATGCAGTAAGTCCACTTGCCGCTTAGCGTTTTAACAAAATCCGTCCTGTCTTTAATTTTTTCAATGACGGCCTTGTCGGCTGCGTTCGGATTATTGTAGCGCGCGAATAATTTGTCGCAGGAAGCCTTCTCATCGTCCAGCTTTTCCTCTTTTATAACATGGCAGCAAAACAAATATTTTGGGATGTTCTTTTTAATTTCGTCCAAAAAAGCCCTGTTGCCGACAACATATTTACTCTCGCATAATTCGCCATATTCGTTGTACCATTGATTAACTAAAAGATTGTTCTTTAAATAGAACTTCGTGTTCCAGCTCTTGCGGGGGCTTTTGGCAAAAGAGTAATTCCAATATCCCCTGAAATTATTTTTCCCGTAAAAAACGCCGTCATAATATTTAATTAACCCCAGACACATGCCTGCAATCGTTTTTTTGGGAACACTGACAAAATATTGCCTTAAAAAGATTAAATTGAACTTTTCGGAATAAGTTAGAAACGATGTATTGAGAAAAAGGCGATAACAGGCAACTTTTAAATCTTTTATAGAGTTTGCTTCGGGCTTCTCTGTAAAAAAATCTATTTCTTGTTTCAAAAAAAGATTATTTTCAATTATAGAATCCGAGCATTTGGAATACTCTATACTGCGAAGAGAAACATCGTTCGATTTTTTATCCCAAACATTAAAAAGTTTGTTCATTTCCCAAGTTTCGGGAAATTTATCCTGCGCATACGACGGGATGAGAGCAAACAATATTAAAATTAAGCTAATCATCCTCATATGCGTCCTTTTTTTGCGGGAATTTCAGGTGTTTACAAAGGCGTCGAGCTCGACCTCGAACATCAGGTCGCTGCGGCAGACGGTGCTGTATGACGGCACGTGGGCAATCTCGGCGTTGAGCTTCTGCCACTTCAAAAATTCCTCGTAGTACTCGGGCTTCATGCAATAGACAACCGCCCGCGAGGCATCCTTAAAATCCATTCCCCTGCTCTTTAAAATCGCCCCGATTACCCGCATGGTAAGCTCCACTTGGCGGGCGATGTCGCCAAAATAAAGCGTCTCGCCGGTCGGCGCAATCGACGCCGTGCCCGAAACCATTATGCGCCGATATGTGTTGAATTTCATTTCGATTGCGCGGGCGAAAGAGCTGCCGTATTTTGTCGCGCCACATTGCAGCGGGCTTTCGATTTCGAAAATCTTTCCGTTTTTTGGCGCGTCCTTGACCGCAATCAGCCCCGCCTGTATGCGCGTGCCCGCGGGATTGGGCGAGCCTATGCCCGTGCTTGCGGGCAGAAGCGCGTCGAATACTTTGTTTTCCCTGAAAAATTCGGTGCGCCCCTTGTTGAATTCGCTGTACCAGCCGAGGATGTCGCGGTTGTAAAACCACGTGCGCGCAAGGTCTGAAAACTTAAATCCGCCAAGCCGCAAAACGCCTTCAAGCTCCTTAAAAACCGCCTTTGTGTACTGCGCCCCGCCCATGCCGTTTTCGGGCAGGCAGACGCCGAAAACGCGGCAGTATTCGTCGGCGCCGCACTTGTAAATTGCCGCCTTCGAATTGTTTTTTGTCGACTTAAATTCGACATCCGCGCCCTTTACCGCGATGACGTGCGCGCCCGCAAGCTCGGGCAAAGAAACTTCGTCAAGCGGCAGAACGTGCTGTGTCGGAGCCTCCGCGCTGCCTGTGAGCTTTTTGAATTCCTCCAAAACTGCGGCATACTTTTGCGGCGCGAACGCCTCGATGCTCACAACCTGCGCGCCCTCGCCTTTCAAAAACTTTGCAAGCGCGCCAAGCTTTTGCGAAGCCTCGCTTAGCGAACTAAAAACCGCGGGCGCATGGTATTCCCACGCGCCTTCCGAAAGCCTGATTTTCTTCAAATTCTCCATTATAAAATCCCCCCTGTAATAATTTATGCATGCATATTAAAAGCTGGCTCGCCACAATGCAAGCTTTAAAATAACAAACGCAGAATAAAATATAAAACGCCAAAATCAACGTTTTTTAATCTGCATTTTGAAGAAAATCGGGCTGATTGAAGAATCGTTGTGGCGGACTTTGTATATTTTAAAATCGCCCTCGTCGGAGGTTTCTACTTCCAAATTTTCGCTGCTCCAAGTTTTCAAATCCGCCGACCAAAGGGCTGTTGCCTCCACATAATCCGCGGCGTAGGAGGCAATTGCAAACTTGAAAACGGCAGCCCCGCCTTCGGAAAACGCCCCGAAATTTTTAAGCTGCGCAAACGACGCGCTTTTTGAGCCGTCGAGCCCAAGCGCGTATTTTTGGAGATTTACAATTCCGTCTGAAAACGGGCTTGCGCCCTCCTGCGCGTCGTCGCCCGAAAGCGCGTTTGCCTGCGCCCAGTCGGCGTACGAAAATTTAAGAGTTGCAAAAATCGGCTCCGACTGCGAAGCCTCGCCCGACTTCAAAGCCGCCGCAAAATACGCGCTTATCTCGTCGCCGTAAGCAAGCTCGACGTCGTAGTGAAATTCCCTGTAAACATTACCGCCTTCGATGTAAACATAGTCAAATTCGGGCTCGGGCGCAATTTCACCGCCGCCGTTTTTCTTGTATCTTGGCGAAATTTCGACTTGGTCGCAGCTGGCGCACACGCGCCAAGAAACTCTCGCTCGCTTTCCAATCAGGCGGATTTGCGGGTAAAGCTCCGTCGGGTTTTGCGCGGAAAAATCGAGGTTGAAGGCGTACTCGAAAATGTCGGAGTATCCGTTTTGGTTTGCGTCGGAGTGCGGGTTTTCGGACGAGAATGAGATTGCGTTATAAATTGCGAAATTCTGCAAAACCGCCTTCGCCTCCAAATACTGCGCGTTGCCGCTTTGGTTTGCGATAACCTCTATTATTTGCGGGGCGGAAGTGTCTGTAAGCCTCAGCGCGCCGCTGCTTAAAAAATTGCCGTCGCCCCTGCTTAGGTTGTACGAAACTTTGAGCCCCGAAGACGCGCTCGCCTTCAAAGTTATCAGCTTTGGCGACGCCACGGGAGACGGCAAATCCGCGATTTTCGGAAATGTTATTTGCTGAGATTTTTTATTCGAAATTATGAATTTTGCGTATGCGGCGGCGGGCGCGTAAACGGAATTTCCGCGCTGGGACGCCTTCAAAATAACAGTCTCGCAAACGCCTTCTGCGGGGATGTAAAAGCCGTTTTCGATTGAGCCAGAGCCCTGCGCGATTTCAAAAACAACCTCCAATCCCGACGACGCAAACGCCGAAAGCGCGATGGGAGAAATGTCGGCAAGCTGCATATCCGCAATCGCCTCGAAGAAAACCGTCTGCTCTTTGAGGCCCGAATTTTTCTGAGAGTTGATAACGCCGATTGCGTTTAAATCAAAGCCCGCAGAGCCCACGCAGCCGACGGGGTCGTAAATCCCCTGCCCTTCGCAGTCGAGCGTTTTGCCGTCGCCAATGATGTCGACAATGCGCACGAATTTTATGTTTGAAAAATCCAAATACTTGTAGTTTTCAAGAATTGAATTTTTGTATTCTTCGGAAAACGTGCAGGCGGGCGAGCGCGCAAATTCGTAGGCTGCCTTGAGCTCGGCAAGGTCGAAGGGGTGCCCGTATTCGCAGAAGTATTTCGCGGCGAGATTGTAGACATAGCGCGGGTTTCCTTTTGCGAACGCGCCGATAGACTTATCGTCCAAATAAAGGTTCGGGAAACGCACAAAGTGCTCTCCGTCGGTCGAGACCTCGACAAACGCAAGCTCCAAAAAATACCCGTCGAACGAATTTTCAAAAACCGCGAAGTCAAAGCCCTCGCCGTCGCGTATTGCGAAATCGAAAGTCATCACGACGCTGCCGCCGTCGCCCAGGCAAAGAATGTCGTAAACGCTGTCGCTTGCCTTGCCGATTGCGTTGTGGGGGTTGCGCCACTCCTCTTCGCAGTTCGCCCCGTAAACCAAGTCTTTCCAGCCGCTTGCCCAGTCGGCAAACCGCGCGTCGTTTCTGTGGATTGCGGGGCAGCCCTCGCTGCCTACAGCCCCGCAGGCGTAGAGCAAAATTCCCGTTTGCTCGTCGACAATATAGGGCTCCGCAAACGGCAGATAGTAGGCGTTTGCAAATCCGCAAAAAAGCGCGGCAATTATAAAAAGTATTTTTTTCATCCGCTAAAATTTCAAGTTCACCCCGACTTTCAAGACGCGCCCGCAGGCGGGGTAAAAGCCGCCGAGCCACGCCGCCGAAATGTAGCGTTTGTCGAAAGCGTTTTCCAATGCAACAAAAATTTCCGCGCTTTCGCAAGGCTTAAAATTCGCCTGGAAATCGAAAACGCAATAGCCGGGAATTTTTCGGTATTCGTTTTTGAAGTCAAGCCCCTGCACCTGCGAGCTCACATAGCGCATGCGCGCCAAAATAACAAGGTTTTCAAGCGGCTTTACGTAGACGGAATTTGTGATTGTGTACGAGGGAACAAGCGGAATTTTTTTGCCCTCGAATTCGCCCTCGCAAAACCTCGCGTCCAAAATAGAAGCCATCGAGCTTGCGCCCCAATATTCGGCGTCGTAGGATATTGAAAAATCAATGCCATATCGCTGCGTGGGCGGCAGGTTTATGTTTTCGCTGTGCGCGCCGTCGAAGGTGATTTCGTTGTTGAGCCTCTGGTAGAAAAAATTTAAAACGCATGAAAAGCCCTCAAAAAAATACTTCGCGCCGATTTCGTAATTCTGCCCGTATTCGGGGTCGAGGTCGGAATTAAACGGCCGCGCGAAGCCTCCGTAGCCCTGGTAGTCGGCGATTTCGTCGGTTGCGGGATACCGGTAAATTTGGTCGAACCTAAAAAACACGGAGGCTTCGTCGCTTAAAATGTAGTTGAGCCCGACGTTCGCGGCGACGCCGCTTTGCCACATCGAATCGTCGAAGCTCGAAAGAATTGCGGGCGGGTTTTGAT
>JAFXRX010000048.1 GCA_017526045.1 Opitutales bacterium | reverse complement strand
TCGTGGTCTTTGCGCGAGAGCGAATATTTCCACGCCCCGCACCTCTCGCCGTAAACGCCGCCGGTCCAAGCCCTGTCGCGGCTCGTCTCGATTTCAATCTGCGGGCCCTTCACGGCGTCGCCCTTTTTCTCGCGCTCCTTTTGCGAAACGTTTTCGTCGAGAGATGCGCGAACCATAACGCCCGAATTGCCGAGCTTTTCGCCCCACTTGTAATTGAAAGTCAAAATGAAATCCTTGTAGTTTTTGTCGGACACAAGGAACGAGTTGAAGACGTCCTGGTCGTTTTTGCCCTCGCCTTTGATGCAGCCGTCCTCGACGCTCCAAGTGGCGGTGCCGCTTGCCGCGTGCCAGCCCTTGAGAGTTTTGCCGTCGAAAATCTTTTTAAAGCCCGACGAGGAAAGGTTTGGCTCCTTGTCGGCGTTAAGCGTCATGCCCTCGTCGGCGACAGCCCCCCTGCGGAATTTCTTTTGGAAGACGTTTTTTACGGGCAGTTCCTTTATCAAAATATTTTTGAACATAATTTCGCTTTCGCCGCCCGCGTGAACCTGCAAGCCGATAAAGCCGCCGTCGAGAATGTTGAACGCGCCCTGCGACCAGTCCAAATTCGCGCAGGGAACGCCGTTTACCCAAGTCTGGATGCGCTCGTTGTCGCATTTAATAACGAGCCTGTTCCACTCGTAAAAATCCACGACCGCCGCGCGAGCCAAGTCGTGGTCTTTGCGCGAGAGCGAATATTTCCACGCCCCGCACCGCTCGCCGTAAACGCCGCCGGTCCAAGCCCTTTCCTTGTTCGTCTCGATTTCAATCTGCGGGCCCGCCACCAAGCCCTCCTTGTCGAGCCCCGCGCAAATCATGACCCCCGAATTGCCAAGCTTCACCCATTTAAATTCGAGCGACAAAATAAAATGCGTGTAGGTTTTGTCGGTAACAAGAAAGGAGTTTGGCACATTCTTGTCGTCGTTGCCGACCCCGACAATCGCGCCGTCGCGGACAAAATATTTTGCAGTGCCCGTCGCCTGATGCCAGCCTTTGAGCGTCTTGCCGTCGAAAAGCGGGGCAAAAGCCGCGTCAAGCTTCGGCTCTTTGTCTTTGTTTAATTTCATTTTATTGTCGTCAACCGCCGATTTTAAGAATTGCGACTGGAACACCTGTTTTTCGGCGTGGAGGCAGACGGTGGCGCAAAGAGCGGAAACGACAGAGCAAGCGATAAGTTTTTTAATATTCATACGATTGAGAAGTTCAAAACCCTTTATTGCGGTTTTTTTCGGATATGCAAGCTTTTTTTTATTTTTTGGCAAAAACTATTTGCAAAAAAAATTTCAATTTTGTACAAATTTAAAAGAAGGGATTATTTTATGATAGTAAATGCAATTCAAAATGGCGGGCTAATCAACATCTACGACGAAAAAGGCGCGCTCAGAACCCGAAACGGCTATCTTGTAAGCTTTACGGGCTCGTCGATTAGCTACATAACTTCAAAAAACACGCAAACTGTCATCGTCTTGGACGACAAGCTGCGCCGCATACGCTCGTTCTGCGCGCCAAAGCCGATAAAGTCGGGCCCCGGCTGGGAATATTAAGACGCGCAAAAAATCTTCTAAAAAATCAAGGCAAAACTTCGGGCGGCGGCAATTTTATAAAAATGCCCAAAGCTCTTGCCGCATTCCAACTTTTACCTCCCTAAAATATATATGACAAAAAGGATAATAATTCTGCTTTCAGCGGCAACGCTCGCCTGCGCGTGCGCCTTCGCCGACATACGCTTCAAAAACATATACCAAGACCATATGGTCCTGCAGGCGGGCGAAGAAAACATCATAGCAGGCCGAACCGACGCGCCCGCGGAAAAGGTGCAAATCCGCTACAAGGCAGTATTAAAAAACGGCAAAATCGAGGAAAAAACTCTTAAAGAAGTAAAGAGCAACAAAAATTGCCGCTGGTTTGCAAAGCTGCCCGCATTCCCCAAGCGCACAGTTTTGGAAATCGAGGCGTCCGCAGACGGAAAAAGCGCAAAAATCCAGGACGTAATCACAGGCGAACTCTGGATTGGCGCGGGGCAGAGCAATATGCACTGGCACTTCCGCGACAGCCCGGTCGAAAAGGAATTTCTGCAAAAATGCCAGGAGGACGCCGACTCTCTCAAAGGCGACATACGCATCATAAGGCCCGAGGGCTTCGTCCTGCCCGAGCCAATCGACGAAGTCTGCGGCCAGTGGCGCATAATCGAGGGCAAGACGCTTAAAGAGCACGACGTAAGCCAAGTCTGCTACCTGTTCGCAAGCAAAATCAGCAAGGCTCTGGACACCCCCGTGGGCTTTATAAATTCCTCCTGGGGCGGCACGAGAATTGAGCCCTGGATTCCCCGCAGCGCGTTCGCAAAGTCCGCAGAATGCAAAGAACTTTACGAAGAATTGACCCAAAATACCGAAAAATATAGCCAAATGCGCGAGGATTTCATCAAAAACTACCCCAAATGGATAGAGCAAAACCCGACGCACGAGCTTCAAAATAAAAATTTCTCCTCGCGCCCGCAAATGGTGCCAAAAGACGTCCTTACAAGCACCGAGCTGCCCGGGAGCATCTATAACGCAATGATTCACGGCATCGCGCCGCTTTCGCCAGTGGGGGTTTTGTGGTACCAGGGCGAATCAAACGCAGACCGCCCCTACTATTACGGCGAGCTGCAAAAGCTCTTGGTAAAGTCGTGGCGAAAACATTTTAAACGCGACTTCTACTTTTACTACGTCGAACTCGCGGCATATATGGATACGCAAAGAGACCCCGTGCAGCTGCACTCGTGGGGCGGCATAAGAGAGACCCAGGCGGAAGTGCTGGAGCTGCCAAAAACGGGCGTCGCCTGCTCGATAGACAACGGCGGCTCAATAGCCATGGGGCAAGGCGACATCCACCCGCCGCACAAAGAGGCAGTCTCAACGCGCCTTGCAAATATGGCTCTTGCGCAAATGTACAAAAAAGGCAACCCATCCCACGCAATTTCGCCCGCATACAAGTCGATGAAAATCGAGGGGAACAAAATCGTGATAGAGCTAAGCCACGCCGAAGGGCTGAAACTTGCGCCCCTGCCCTCGCTCAACACCTCAAAGGCGGAAAAGCTGCCGCTGCCCGAAAAGATAACGGGCTTTGCCATACGCGGGGAAAATCCGCGCGGCTGGAAGTGGGCAGACGTGGAAATCAAGGGGAACAAACTGATTGTCTCGAGCGCGGAAGTCGCAGAGCCAAAGGCGGTGCGCTACGCATGGGCATACTGGCCTCTGGCGTGCCTCAAAAACAAGTACGGGCTGCCGCTGCGTCCATTCTCCACCGACAACGGCGCATACTCAGACTACAACCGCACAAAAAATACGGACAAAAAATAATCCCTGCACACAACGGAGGCGGCTTCGAAAAAAATTTTTCTTGAAAATCGAAAAATAATGCCGATAACTATTGCCCGTAAAAAAGCAAAAACGCGATTTTTACAAATCTGAAATTCTGGGGATGTTCCGGAATTCGACTGGAAACCGTAGTTTATGCTTGCACGCCGGAGACGGTACTTGGCTCCGCAAAAATGTACCAAACACACTATAAATGGCGAATCATACGCTATTGCCGCCTAATTAATGCGGCACGTCTGCTCCCTGACACCCGATACGGGAAGCGGGCGTCGACATCGGGTAAAGAGGCTTGGACTGTTCGGGCAGGGTTTTAAGCCGCTATTTTCTGTTCGATAGCTTTTGCGCGGCAGTTTTGGCCTAACGCAAACGCGAAGTTAAATCAAAACTAAGCGTGTAGACGGTATATCCGAAAGTTCTCAGGACCGGGGTTCGACTCCCCGCATCTCCATTTTTTAATTTTTAATTGCGCAAAAAAATCCGGCCATTGGTCGGATTTTTTGCTTAAGACGGGACTTGAACCCGTACGGCCGTTTAAGGCCAGCGGATTTTAAGTCCGCAGCGTCTACCATTCCGCCACTCAAGCTAAAAGCCTTGAAATGGGCGGAAAAGCCGAGAAATAAAGGGATTGCGCGGGGTCGGGTGCGCGCGGAAT
>JAFXRX010000005.1 GCA_017526045.1 Opitutales bacterium | reverse complement strand
TTGATTGCGGGCAGAAATTGGTGCCAAAAGGGCGGCATCGAGGAATTCTCAAAAGAATTCTTTGCAAAGCCCGACAAGAGCGTCGCGCGCAAGGCGATTGAAAGCGGCACCGACCGCGAATTCATCGCAGTGTTCCCGTACGCCTTCGGCGAGTTCTCCGACTTGCAGGGCATCGCAAAGGCCCGCTACGAAAAGGCTGATCCCGCCCTCAAAGCGTGGCTTCTGACTTCGATAGGCTATAAGCCTTCCGCCGCGGGGCGCGATTTTGTAATCGCCTCCCTTAAAAACACAAAGGACGAGGAAGTCCGCTTGGGCGGCGCGTGGGCTTTGGCAGACATCGGCGACGAGCCTTCCGCGATGGCGCTAATCCAGCTGCACAAGGACGCTTGGAACGACGGGCAGATGAACGCCCGCTCTTTGGTTGAATACGCGGCGGGCGCGATGAAGCCCAGCAAGGCTTTTGACAAGGCGATCCTTGACGGCGCAAAAGACATGGACCGCTCATGCATGCGTCTTGCGGCGGCTCGCGGCGTTTTTGAAGCCCTGCCGTACACTCTGCAGGCCATCAAGGAAAACAAGGATCGCGGCGACGCATCCTGGGCTTTGAGGCAGCTCGGCACCAAAGACGACATCTTCAAGGTTGCCGCCATTGCAATCGACCAGAACGACAACTGGCTTTGCCGCGAGCTCTACCAGATTACGGTTGAAATGTCCAGAGGCTTCACCGACGATGACATCGCGGGCTTCAAGGCAGAAGTTGCCAAGTGGCAGCCGAAGGCTGAGGCCAAGGGCGTAAACATCCCTTGGGACAGAATGGTGGAAATTGCGCAGTACAAGGGCAGGCTGCCCAAAAAGCGCTAATTGGCAATATCGCTCTTAAACAAAAAACGCCTGAACTTCTTCAGGCGTTTTTTTTGTGTTTGTTTGCTGAGAAAATCCGCAAGATTTTTTTCGGGGGCTACTTTGTTTCGCTTTCCTCCACCCCGCCGCCGATTGCAAGCACAAGCGAGATTACGCTGCGGAACTGCTCGCCGCGCAGGCGTATGCGCTCGCGTTCGTTGTTGAGCGCAAGGCGTTCTGCGTCGGTGTATTCAAAATAGTCTATTACGCCTGAGTCGAACTGCTTGCGCGTAAGCTCCTCGACAGCCTTCGAAGCCGCCGCGCTCTTTGCTCGCGCCTCGTATTCGGTTTCGAGGTGCTTTATGTTGGAGAGGGCGTTTTCCACTTCGTATATCGCGTTCAGGACTGTCGCCTTGTACTTTTGCGTAGCCTGCTGGTGCTGCGCAAGCGCGACTTGGTATTGCGCGTAAAGCCTGCCCGCCTGGAAAATCGGCAGGTACAGGCGCGGGCTGACGCCCCAGGCGAGGGAGTTGCCCTTCACCAAGTCGGCAATGTCCTGCGAGGCGAGGTCGAGCGACGATGTTATTTGCACTGTCGGGAAGAACGCGGATTTTGCCGAGCCGATTTTCATGTTCGCCGAATAAACTTCGCGCTCCGCGCTTGCGATGTCGGGGCGGCGCTGCAAAAGCTGCGAGGGGATTATTGCGGGAACTTTGGGCAAAACTTCGGGTATCGGCTTTGCCGTCGCCGTCAAATTCGCGGGGATTTCGCCCGTTAAATAGGCGAGGAAATTCGCGGAGGCGTCGCGCTGCTTTTCGACGCCCGCAAGCTGCGTCAGAGCCTCGTAGTACTGCTGCTGGGCGCGCTTTACGTCGGCTTCGTGCGCGTATTTTGCCTTCGCGCGGTTTGTGACGAGCTCGACCTGCTTTTCGCGGACTTTGACGGTGTCTTTCAAAAGCTCAATTTCCGAGTTGAACTGGCGTATCGCAAAATATGTGTTGGCGACGCTCGCCTCGAGCATGAGCATTGTGTTTTCGTACGCGGCTCTCATAGCCTGCGCGTCCGCCGCCTGGCTTGCCACCAATGCCTGCACCCTGCCGAAGAGGTCCAAGTCCCAGGTGAGCCCGACGCCTATGCGGTAGTCTTCAAACGTGCCGCGGTAGGAAAATTCGTTTTTGGAAGTGCCCGTTTTTGTCCAGCCCGCGTTTGCGCCCGCCCAGGGGTAGAGCTCTGCCTCGGTCATGCGCGCTTTTTGGCGGGCCTGCTCGACTGCGTAGAACGCCGACTTCAAGTCCGGATTTTTTTCGCGGCAATTTTTTATGAGGGCCGACAATTCTTCGTCGCCGAAAATTTTCCACCAGTCGCCTTTGAGCTGCTCGTCGGCGGGTTGTGCCTGTGTCCACAGCCCCTCGGCGTATTTAAAGCCCTTCATTTGCTCCGCCTCCGAATCGAGCGGCGTTTCGGGAACTTTGTAGTCGGGTTCGAGCGTGCACGCGCAAAGCGCAAGAGCCGCCGCCGCCAGGGCGGAGGGCGCAAGCATGCGGGCTTTTTTGGGTTTTTTGGTAGTTGTCATATTTGAAATTTTTGTTGAATTTTTATTGTTGCGCCCCGGCTTTCGGGGCTTTCTTCGCCGCGAAAAATCTGCGGATGACGTAGTAGAATACGGGAGTGAATACGCAGCCGAAAATCGTTACGCCAATCATCCCGAAGAATACCGAAGTGCCGAGAGCCTGCCTGAGCTCGCTGCCGGCTCCCGTGGCGTACGCAAGCGGCACGACGCCCAAAATGAACGCAAGGGACGTCATCAAAATCGGGCGCAGGCGGTTCTTGGAGGCGTTGCTTGCCGACGAGACGAGCTCCTCGCCCTTCATTTCGCGCTGGTGGGCGAATTCGACAATCAAAATCGCGTTTTTGCATGCAAGCCCAATCAAAACGACAAAGCCGATTTGCGTCATGATATTGTTGTCCATCCCCCTGAAATGCACGCCCATAATCGCAAACAAAAGCACCAGCGGCACGACCAAAATCACCGCCAAGGGCAGCGTTACGCTCTCGTAAAGAGCCGCCAAAATCAGGAACACAAAAATTACGCACATTGCAAACACGAGCATCGCGGTGTTGCCCGTAAGCTTTTCCTGGTATGCGATGTCGGTCCACTCTATGCCCATGCCTTGCGGCAATTCCTTTTCGGCGAGGCGCTCGATTTCCTTAATCGCCTGCCCGGTGGAATAGCCCGGCGTAAGGTTGCCCTGGATTTCCGCCGCGGTGTAGAGGTTGTAGCGCATTGTGTTTACGGGGCCGACAATTCGCCTTACGTTCGCCACCGAGCCCAGCGGCACGTTCTTGCCCTGCGCGTTTGGAACGTAGAGGTTGTAGATGTCGTTTACGTCCCTGCGCGACTTGCCTTCGGCTTGGGCAACGACGCGGTAAACGCGCCCGATGATGTTAAAGTCGTTTACGTAGATTGAGCCCAGGTTGTACTGCATGGTGTCGAATATTCTTGAAATCGGCACGTTGAGCATTTGGGCTCTTTCGCGGTCGATGTCGGCGTAGAGCTGCGGGTTTGAGACGCGGTATGTCGTGAAGGCGACCGCGACGGGGTCGAGCTCCTGGGTGGCTTTTGCCGCCATCAAGTTTGTGTATTTTTGTACAGTGTCGAGCCCGAGCCCGACTTTGTCCTGCACGTAGAATTTGAAGTCGCCGCCGTTGCCGAGGCCGTCGACAGGCGGGGGCGGGAGCACGAACGAGACGGCCTCCGGAATTTCCTTCGCCAAGACCGCGTTTGCCTGCGCGAGGATTTTTTTGGAAGTCGCGCCCTTTGCGAGGCGTTTTTTGAAGTCTTCAAGGTTTATGAAAATCGTGCCCGAATTTGACGCGCGGGAGAATGTCGCGCCGTTTAGCCCGACGATTGCGATTGCGTATTCGACGCCGTCGATTTCCCTTATAAGGTCGCTTGCCTTGCGCATAACCTGCTGCGTCCTTTCAAACGACGCGCCGTCGGGGAGCTGGATTGACGAGAACAAATAGCCTCTGTCCTGCGCCGGAATGAAGCCCTTCGGGGTGTTGTCGAAAAACCAAACCGCGCCGCCCAAAAGCCCCGCGTAAAGCATAAGCACTATGAGCCAGAAGCGCGCAAACTGCGCAACGCACTTGCCGTAGGTTTGCTGTACCCATTTGAAGCACTTGTTAAATCCGTTGAAAAACCAGCCGAACGCCGCGTTGTAAACTCTCGTGAACAAGTCGGGCTTTGCGCCGCGTTCGGTCAAAAACTGGGCGCAGAGGGCGGGGGTCAGGGTAAGCGAGACTATCGCCGAAAATATTGTGGAGGAGGCGATAGTTATCGCAAACTGCCTGTAAAACTGCCCCGAAATGCCCTCGATGAACGCAGTCGGCACGAACACCGCCGAAAGCACGAGCGCGATTGCAATCAGCGCGCCCTGAACCTGCGTCATCGCCTTTTTTGTGGCCTCTTTCACGCTTAGCCCGTCGTTCATGTTGCGCTCGACGTTTTCGACGACGACGATTGCGTCGTCAACCACAATGCCGATTGCAAGCACAAGCCCGATGAAGCTCGAATACGCCGGCATCCGCTTCCCGCTC
>JAFXRX010000004.1 GCA_017526045.1 Opitutales bacterium | reverse complement strand
GTTGTGGCAAAGCTTGTGTAGTCGTAAACTTTGTCCTCCAATTTTTTGGAGTCCAGAAGGCGCATTGCGTTTGTCTTTTGCGCCGCCATATTTTTTTTTACGAGGCGCGCTTTTTGCCCAGACGGCGTATAACGTAATAAAATACGGGGGTGAAAAAGCAGCCGAAAATCGTAACGCCTATCATCCCGAAGAACACCGAAGTGCCCAAAGCCTGCCTTAGCTCGAAGCCCGCGCCGGTGCCGTACGCAAGCGGAACTACGCCGAAGACGAACGCAAGGGAGGTCATTATAATCGGGCGCAGCCTGTTTTTGGAGGCGTTGCTTATGGCGGAGACAATCTCCTCGCCCTTCGTCTCGCGCTGGTGGGCGAACTCGACAATCAAAATCGCGTTTTTGCACGCGAGCCCGATTAAAACGATGAAGCCGATTTGCGTCATCAAATTGTTGTTCATGCCGCGCAAATAGACGCCCAAAATCGCGAACAAAAGCACAAGCGGCACAATCAAGATTACCGAAAGCGGCAGCGTCCAGCTCTCGTAAAGCGCGCAAAGAAGCAGGAACACAAACACCACGCAAAGCGCGAATATTATCATCGACGAATTGCCCGCCCTCTTTTCCTGGTAAGCCAAGTCCGTCCACTCGATGCCCATGCCCTCTGGCAGAATTTCAGCGGCGAGAGCCTCGACCATGTCGATTACCTGCCCCGTGCTGCAGCCCGGGTTTAAGTTGCCCTGGATTTCCGCGCTCTTGTAGAGGTTGTAGCGCGCCACGAGGTCGGGGCCGAGTATGCGCCTTACCTTCACAAGCGAGCCCATCGGGACGGTTTCGCCCTTTTCGTTGGGGACTTTCAGGCGGTAGATGTCGGAGATGTCGCGGCGTTTTTCGGCGTCAGCCTGCGCGACGACCCTGTAAACCCTGCCGAGCAGGTTGAAGTCGTTTATGTAAATCGAGCCCAAGTTGTACTGCATTGTGCTGAAAATCGAGGAAATCGGCACGTTTAATTTTTGCGCGCGCGTGCGGTCGATGTCGACAAACAGCTGCGGGTTTGTTATGCGGTAGCTCGTGAAAGCCTGCGAAACGTAGGGAGACTCGTTTATTTTTTCGACGAGCAAATTCGTGTATTTTTCAAGCTCTGTTATGCCCAAGCCAATTCTATCCTGCACTTGGAATTTGAAGTCGCTGCCGGATCCTATGCCGCGCACGGGGGCGGGAGTGAGCATTTTGGTGTCCGCCTCCATTATCTGCTCGTCCAATAAAACGCGGGCGGTGTGCATGATTTTGTCCGCGCTAAGCCCCTTTTTGTCGCGCTCGGCGCGGTTGCCCAAATTTATGATCAGGCGCGCGCCGTTCGAGACCATGGTGCCGTTTGAGCCGTGCCTTCCCGCGACGGCGAGGGTGTATTTTACGCCCTCGATGCCCATGACGATTTCGCCCGCCCTCTTTGCGACTTCCTCGGTCCTTTCGAAGCTCGCCCCGTCGGGCAGCTGCACGCCCGCAGCCAAAAAGCCCTGGTCCTGCTTGGGGATAAAGCCCTTCGGGGTGATTTCAAAAAGCTTTGCGCTCGCGCACAAAAGAAGCGCGTAAAGCAAAATAGCAAGAACCGAAAACCTGAAAATCCGCGCGATGAACCTGCCGTACTTTTCCGCGGCAAAGTCAAAGCCCCTGTTGAAAAGACCGAAGATTTTGCCCAATGTGGCGTTCCAAATTCTTGTGAAAAAGTCGGGGCGCGAGCCGATGTCTTTCAGCATTACTGCGCAAAGCGCAGGGGTTAGAGTAAGGGAAACCAAGCCCGAAATCATCGTGGAAGAGGCGATTGTCATGGCAAACTGCCTGTAAAACTGCCCTGAAATTCCCTCCAAAAACGCCGTCGGCAAAAACACCGAGGAAAGCACCAAAACGATTGCTATCAGCGCGCCCTGCACCTGCGACATCGCCTGCTTTGTCGCCTCCTTTACCTTGAGCCCCGTGCGCATGTTGCGCTCCACGTTTTCAACAACCACTATGGCGTCGTCGACGACGATGCCTATCGCCAAAACCAGCCCGAAAAGCGTCAGGTTGTTTATGGAAAATCCGAAGGCGTACATCGCAAAAAACGTGCCGATTAGCGAGACGGGAATGGCAAAAAGCGGAATGAGAGCCGCCCGCCAATTCTGCAAAAACGCCATGACCACAAACACGACCAATATCACCGCCTCGAATATCGTGTGGTAGACTTTTGAAATGGACTCTGAAATGTACTCGGTAGTGTCCTGCCCTATCAAATAGTCGACGTCGGCGGGGAATTCCTTTTTGATTTCCTCCATCTCGCGCTTCAAGGCGTTGGCGGTTTCTATGGCGTTGGAGCCCGGGAGCTGGAACGCGCCCATGGAGACAGTGCTCTTGCTGTTTATGTAGGTTTCGTTGCCGTAGAGGTAGGAGTCGAGCTGCACGCGCGCGACATCTTTTAGGCGGACAATTCTGCCGCCCGGCATGCTCTTTACGATGATGTTTTCAAACTCCTCTTCCGTCTGAAGCCTGCCCTGCGCGTTTATCATGAGCTCGAAGGGCGCGCCCGAGGAAAGCGGGGGCGCGTTGAGCTTG
>JAFXRX010000047.1 GCA_017526045.1 Opitutales bacterium | reverse complement strand
TTTCCGCCAGTGGAACAGAATGACGATTATGTTCAAGGGCGACGTCATAAAAACCTGGGTAAACGGCGTGCCGTGCGCGAATCTGACATGGAACAATTCGTGGTTCGACGCCTCGAAGGGCGGCTTTGTCGGCTTTCAGGTGCACGCAGGCGGCGTCAGCCAAATTTACATAAAAGACGTAAAAATAAAGGAGCTCAAATAGGATTTTAAGGCGTTTTTTTGGGGCAAAAAAAGGGCGCGCAAGTTTTTAAAATTGCGCGCCTTTTTCGTTGAATATGGCAGTTTTTTAGTTGCGAAATTTTGAGCGCAGCGTGCCCAACGCCTGCGCGTGGATTTGGCAAATTCGCGCCTCGCTTACGTCGAAATCCTCTGCGATTTGCGCAAGCTTCTTTTCCTGGAAGTAGTAGCTTTCGATGATTTTGCGCTGCTTTTCGGGCAGGTTCAAAATCTTCGCCTTCAGCATTTCCGACATTTCCTTGCGCTCTATTTTTTCGATTGCGGTTATCGCGTTTTCGTCGGGTATGACTTCGCTCAAGTCGCGGGCTTCGCCGTCTTTTGTGGAGTCGTCGTTAAGCGAAATGAAAGTCAGGTTTTGCGTGCGGCGCATCATTTTTGCGAACTGGTGCGGCGAAAGCCCCATGGCGACGCGCACTTCCTCGTCGCTTGCGGGGCGGCCGAGCGCGCTTTCGAGAGCCTCGCGGGTCTTGTTTATGCGCTTTGCGTCCTGGCGTGCGGAGCGCGGCATGTAGTCGAGCTTTCTGAGCTCGTCCATAATCGCGCCGCGTATGCGCATTGTCGCGTACGCGCCGAACTTGTCGCTCTTTTTCGGGTTGAGCTTCACAGCGGCGTCGACAAGCCCGCCGACGCCCGCCGAGCGCAGCTCGTCGAAGTCTGCGTGCGAGGGCAGGCGCGAGCGTATGGACTTCAGAGTCTTGTCGACGAGCATGTAGTTTTCAAGAATGAGCTTTCTTTGAAATTCGTTGAGAATGGTGTTTTCGGCTTTTGTTTTCATGGTGTTTTTCCCCGTATGTTTGGTTGGTTTGACATTGTTCTAATATGCCCCCTGAAATATTTTTTATTTCGACAATATTCTTAGAAAGCGGATTTTTTTATTTGTTCCCGAAAAAATCCGAATTAAAAAAATATCTTGCCATTTTGCGCCGCGCTTCGTTTATTAGCTTTTTTATATTTTTTGCGGAATTTTCCATTTATTTGAAATGCCGGACAATCTTGAAAATACGGACGAGGCGACGCTAAAAAGGCGCAGGCGAATGCGCTTTTTGAAGAAAATTCTGCGCCCGATGCCGCGCAAGTCGAACGTGCACAAATATCCGGTATTAAAATATTTCGCCGAGACCGCGCGCAAGCGCACGTATTTGTGGGAGTTCCGCAGGCGCAACGTGCTGGCGGGCATTTGGGTCGGCTGGTTTGTCGCGCTTGTGCCGATTTATACCATGCAGATGCTTGTTGCCTTCATAATAAGCATTCCCGCCCGCGCAAACTGCATTGTCTCGATGGCGCTGCAGTGGGTCACAAACCCGATTACAATTCCGTTTATTTTGTACGGCCAGTACGCGCTTGGCAATTTTTTGCTCAAAAAAAGCCATATTTCGC
>JAFXRX010000046.1 GCA_017526045.1 Opitutales bacterium | reverse complement strand
CTTTTAACAACGTCCTGCGCCGCCTTGCCGAAAAGCTAATCGACGGCGAAATCATCGGCGAGCAGGTCTCCGTCGCGGACAGAATGGAATTTATTTTAAACTTGGAGGGCGAGGAATTTTGCTTCTCAAAACTCTTTGTGAAGGGAAAGACGACAATCTCGCTTTTGGTGGCGACATTCCTTGCGGTTTTGGAGCTTACGCGCCTTAGAAAGCTCGACGTTTCGCAGTCGGACGCGTTCGGGGAAATATATTTTAAGAAACTCTCCGGCTGCGTCGAAAAAGAAGAAAAAGGCGCGTCCCAAAATCCTCCAGAAGCGAAATCGGAAGAAATGGCGGAAGCGCAAAATTAATATTTTTTCGGCTGAAAGATTTTTATGAAAAGCGGCAAAGACAGGGCGCATCTCTTCGGAATCGGGCTCGATTCCGACGGGCAAAAGCGCATCACGCAGGCGGAAAATTTTTCGATTGTCGGCGGCACTGAGGAGACGCACGAAAAAATGACCGAAACTGTGATGAAAACTTTTGAGGACTTGAAGCGCAAGGGCAAGCATCTCGAGGAGACGTCCCCCAAGGAGCTTGGCGAGCTGCTCAATAAAAATATGCCGCGCTGAATTTTTTAACAAATTTTTATGTCTATGAAATATTTTGGAACAGACGGAATTCGCGGCGAGTACGGCGGCGAGCGTGTAAACGAGGAATTTTTCAGGGGGCTTGGCGCGGCGGTTTCGCGGCATCTGCATTTGCGCTTCCCGCAAAAACCCCTTCCGAAAATCGCGATTGCGGGAGACACGAGATTTTCCTCGGAGCCGTTGAAGGCGGCTTTTTGCGAGGGACTAAGGGGCGTCGAGGTCGAGGACTTCGGCTGCGTGCCCACCCCCGCGCTCGCCTTCGGCGTGCTAAAGCAAAAGGCGGACTTCGGCGTAATGATTACTGCAAGCCACAATCCGCACACCGACAACGGCATAAAATTTTTCGACGAAAACGCGCGCAAGGCGGACGACGAGGCGCAGCTGCAAATCGAGGAGTTTTTCGACGCAAAAATAAAGCCGCAGGGCGAAAAAGCCGCGGTAAAAAAAGTCGACATGCGCTCGCATTACATCGAAAAAATGGGCTCGATTTTGCCGAAGAACTGCCTTTCGGGAATGAAAATCGCCCTCGACTGCGCAAACGGCGCGACTGCGGGAATTTCGGGCGAAGTCTTGCGCGGGTACGGCGCGGAAGTCTTTGAAATCGGCGTTTCCCCCGACGGCAAAAACATCAACAACAACATCGGCAGCGAGCACCCCGAAGCCCTTTCGGAGCTTGTGAAAAAAACGGGGGCGTTCGTAGGCCTTGCCCACGACGGCGACGGCGACAGGCTTGTGGTCTGCGACGAGCGCGCAAACAAAATCGCGGGCGAATGCGTCATGGGGCTTGTCGCCCTGCAGGCGAAGCGCGAAAATTCCCTCAAGGGCGGGGGGATTGTAACGACAGTGCAAAGCAACATCGGCCTTGACGAGTCGCTGAAACAAAGCGGAATAAGCGTTTTCAGAAGCGGGGTGGGCGACCGCCTTGTAATGCGCCTTATGCTCGAAAAAGGCTGCGAAATCGGCGGCGAAAATTCCGGGCACTACATCTTTATGGACATTTCCCCCTGCGGCGACGGCTTGGCGGCGGCTGTCAAATTGCTTGCAACCATAATGAAATTAAAAATAAAAATTTCGGAAATGGGAAGCGTCGTAAGCCTTTATCCGTCAATCCAAAAAGCCCTGAAAGTGGCGCGCAAAACCCCGATTGCCGAGACTGCGCACCTTTCAAAAACCATTGAAAAAATCGGGGAAAAAATGGCGGGCAAGGGGCGCGTCTTAATCAGGTATTCGGGCACGGAAAACAAAATCCGCCTGCTCGTCGAGGGCGAAGATTGCG
>JAFXRX010000045.1 GCA_017526045.1 Opitutales bacterium | reverse complement strand
GCGTCGGAATCAGAAATCTTAAAACCGTTTTATTCATCATTCCTGCACTCCTTTCGCGTCCAAGTGTTTTTTCAGCGCCGCCGTTATGATTGCCGAGCGCTCCGATAGGTTTGAATTGTTGATGTCGCGCAGGCGCGGCAGGTCGATTTTAAACTCCTCCTGGATTGTCCCGGGATTGGGCGAAAACAGCAAGACCCTGTCGCCGAGGCAGACCGCCTCGCGTATGTTGTGCGTAACGAACACAATCGTCTTTTTGCGCTGCTGCCAGATTTTTTGAAGGTCGCGGTAGAGGTTTTCGCGCGTCAGCGCGTCGAGCGCGCCGAAGGGCTCGTCCATCAAAAGGACTGTCGGGTTTGGCGCGAGGCTTCTTGCAAGGGCAACTCTTTGGCGCATGCCGCCCGAGAGCTCGTGGATTGCCGCGTGCATGAATTTTTCAAGGCCGACGAGGTGCAGATAGTATTTGGCAACTTCCCTTCTTTCGGCGTCGTTTAAATTCGGCTTTAATTTCAGCCCGAACATGACGTTGCCCAGCACGTCGAGCCAGGGGAAGAGCGCGTGCTCCTGGAACATCATCATTCTGTCCCTGCCGGGCGCGTAGACAGGGCTGCCGTTTGTGTAAATCGCGCCGCTTGTGGGCGAGTCGAGCCCCGCAATCAAATTTAGGAGCGTGCTTTTGCCGCAGCCGCTCGGGCCCACGAGGCACACAAATTCGCCCTCCTCGATGTGCAGGTTGATGTTTTCAAGAACGTTGAAAGCCTTGCCCTCGCGCGTGAAAACCTTGCTTACGTTTTCAATCACGAGCTTCGAGGCGGGAACGCTCTTGATTTCCGCCGCAACCCTGTCCTGCTTTGTAAAATCTGCCATTATTCGAATTTAAAAAATAGCGGATTCATGTCCATTTTTTTGTCGATGAAGCCGCAGCTTATAGAGTCGTCAACAAATTTTTCTATTCCCGCGCGGTTTAAATTTGGCGTGAATGTTATGCGGTTCCACGCGCTTGCAATCAGCTCAGGCGAAAAATCCGCGCCCGTTATGTTTTTGATTCCTTTGCGCACGAGCTCCTGTGCCTCTTTTGGATTTTCGTTAATCCATTTTGTAAGGTCTTCGTGCGCCTTTAAAAGAGCCTTCGCAATTTCGGGTTTTTCGTTTATAAAAGCCGTTCTTGCGATGAAAACTGTCGTTACCGCGTCGCGCTCAAAATAGAACATTTTTGCCCCCGCTTCCGCTTCGAGGCGCGAAACCCAGGGCTCGACAGTCCAGACTGCGTTCATGTCGCCGCGCCTGAAACTCAGAAGCTGCTGCGGATTGTCTGTTGGCATGATTTCGACGTCTCCGCCCGCGCCTTCGTTTATTTTAAGCCCGTTTGCGATTAGCCACGCGCGGCATGCAACATCCTGCGTGTTTGCGCGCTGCGGAGTGCCGATTACCTTGCCCTTGAAGTCCTGCGGCTTTTTTATGCCGAGCTTGGGGTTTACCAAAAGCCCCGCCCCGCCGTCCGCCGAGCCCGCCAAAAGCCTTACGCTCTTGCCGCCGGACTTTATGAAGCCGTTGATTGCGGGGTTCGGGCCGACGTATGTCAAGTCGAGGTCGCCGCCGAATATGCTGTTGATTGCGCTTGGGCCCGCGTTGAACGAAATCCATTCGATTTTATAGCCTTCGGGCAGGTATTTTTCAAACCAGCCGCGCCCTTCCTGCGAAAGCTGGTAGGCGATTACGCCCTGCGCGTGCGTGACATTCGGGAAAAATCCGACGTTCACAACTTTTGAATTCTTTTTGCCGCAGCCGAAAAGCCCGAAGGCAAGCGGGAGCATCATTGCGATTATAAGCGTCTTTTTCATAAAAATTCTTTTTTAATTCGACACCAATTAAGAAAGCGTTTTAATTTTTTTACAACATAAAATTTATGCGCGCGGCTTTATCTCCGATAAAATCCGCAGTAGATTTTTCGCAAAAACAGAAAATTTTTTAAGCTATGAAAATAAGGCAGGGAATTCTTTTATCGGTATTTTGCGCGGCTTTTGCGGCTTCGGGCGCGGAGCGGCAGGGCGGCGACGGGGACGTCAAAACAATCCCAATCGACCCTTCGCAAATCCAGGTTCTGCCTGCGGACGGCGCGGGCGCCGAGGACGTCGCGCTGCGCAAGCTCGCAATCGCCGAGGCTTTAAAGCAGGCGAAAGCCGACTTTGAAAAGGGCGAGTATCTCTCGTCGGCAAACGCAATCTCGCAGACGTTCTCCGTATTGGGCGACCGCGACGACTTCGAAAATTTCCTCAAAAACGTTAGCATGGCGATGCTTGTGAAGCTCGACATGCAGCTTGTCATAACAAAAGACGTCCCGCCGCAAATAAGCCAGACGATAAAAAAGATTATCGAAGTCGAGCTCGGCGGCGCGGTCGGCGGCGCAATGCAGATTGCCGACACCGACGCGCGCCTTGCGTACGAAAAGCTGCGCGGGTGCTTCGACGCTGCCGTGCTTTTGGGCGAGGAAAAACTTTTGGCGTTTTTGGGCGCGTTCGACTACGTCGTCTTGAAAGAGGGCATTGGCGGCGCCGAAAAATCCGAAGCGGAGGCTGAAAAGATTTTCGAGAAGGCGCGCGCGGTTTCGCAAAGCGCGGAAAAGCTGCTCAGGCTTGCAATCTCGAACATCTACCACTATGCGTCGTTTTCGCAAAGCGGCATAAACGAGGAGCTCAAGGCAATCCCCGGCCGCAACAAAAAGGCGATGGAAATCATAAAGCCAATTCTAAGCGCAAATGCGCAGGCCCCCGACGAAACCGCAAGCCACGCCTATACCCTGGCTTCCGACATAATTTTGAGCCCCGACGCCGACCCCATTCTTGTAAATATCGGCGAAATTTCGCCCGAAAACCAGAAGCGCGCGGCGGATTTCTACGCAAAGGCGATGAAGGCAAGCCCCGAAACTTTCGCGCTCGAGGGCACCGCGCCGATGAAGTACATCACGCTTTTGCTCAACGGCTGCGAGGGCGTAAAAGACGCAAAAAAAGCCCTGGAAATTTTGAACTCCACAAAGGACGACATGCGCAACCAAGTCTTGCCGC
>JAFXRX010000044.1 GCA_017526045.1 Opitutales bacterium | reverse complement strand
TGAAAAATTGAAATCTTTTTTTCTTTTCTTTTTTTATTTCGCGCTTGTTCCATCGCTTTTTCCGCATGCTTTAAAAATTTTATTGCTTGATAATCTTTACTTTTAAGGTAGAGTTAAGCGCATGAAAATTTCCACAAGAGGCAGATACGGACTTAGAATTATGCTCGACTTGGCCCGCAACGACGGCGAGAAGCCGCGCATGATAAGCGATATTTGCAAGGCGCAGGGGCTTTCAAAAAAGTACGTCGGCCGCCTTATCATAGAGCTGCGCAAGGCGGGCATGATTGCCTCGGTGCGCGGCGCGAAAGGCGGCTACAAAATAAAGCGGCTGCCCAAGCACATCACGCTTCTTGAAATAATCGAGACAATGGAAGGGCCGCTCTCGATAGTCGACTGCGTAATGTGCCCGAAAAAATGCAAGAAAAGCTCCGCCTGCACAGCCCGCGAAGTTTGGCATGAGCTCAACGAAAAAATCCGCCGCGAATTCGAGGCGATGACTTTACAGGAAATTTTGAACAGGTACGACTCCGTCGCCGACTACTGCATTTAGCAATGGACAGCATCGCGCTCGAGATTTTTTCAAACAAAAGCTTCGATTGCGGCTCTCTTTTGAAATTCGGCTTTGAAAAACGCCGCGGATATTATTTTTACTCCGCCGACATCTTGGGCGGGCAATTCCAAGCCGAGATAAAAATTTTGCGCGGCAAAGAATTTTGCGCCAAAGTTTTCGACAAGGAATTCGGCGATGTTTACGAGCTCCACCTCGTGCCCGCGGCGAGGGGAAAGCTTGTGGAAAGCGTGCGGCGCGAATACTGCGCGCTGCTTTCTTTAATCGCCAAAAATTGCTGTAAAAACGAGCCGTTTAAAACCGCGCAGGCCAAAAAAACCGCGGATTTTATACGCAAAGAGTTCAGCGTCGAGCTCGAATTTTTGTGGGAAAAATTCCCCGACTGCGCAATCGCCCGCCGCCCCGACAATCGCAAGTGGTTTGCGGTTTTTCTTACGTGCTCCAAAAGCAAGCTCGGGCTCGATGGCGACGAAAAATTGGAAGTTTTGGACATTCGATTTTCAAAGACGGATAATTCCAAGCTTGACGAAAAGAAATGTTTTTCGGCTTATCACATGAATAAAAATCATTGGCTTACAATAATTTTCGACGCGGGGCTTAGGCAAAGCCAAATAAATGCGCTCGTCAAAAAAAGCTACGCACTCGCCCTCAAACGCCGATAATTAGGGCATTTTTTAGCCCGCGCAAAAAATGGGCTTTCGCGCGGGGCAGGGGGGCGGGGGCAATCCGCGGCGGCGGATTATACTGCTTCGACAGGCTGCGGCGCGATTGTTTTTGAACGCGGGGGAACTTTGGAAGTAAGCGGCACTGGCAGAGTATTTGCCGGCGACTTGCAGATGAACAACAACAACTATGATAAAACCGTCATAGTAAAAGACCAGGCGTACTTCTTTACGCGCGGCACCACTAATATTGGCGTGTCGGGCGCCACCACCGCGCAAATTGTAAGCTTCCAGGGCTCTGAAATCCAGATGGCGCACCTCAGAAATCTCCGCTTCCGCGGCGCCGAAGGCACAACTTTGGACAACGTCTTGGGCGGCAAGCTCGAATGGATTGCCGAC
>JAFXRX010000043.1 GCA_017526045.1 Opitutales bacterium | reverse complement strand
TATGAACGAAAGCACCAAAATATTAGCCCACACAAAAACAGATATGTATTTTATAAAAGAATTCTTTTTTGCGAACGCCAAAACCGTCCCCAAAATCGAGAGGGCGAAAATCGCGGTTTCGCCGAAAATTACGCCGCCGCTTTTAAAGCCCGCAAGAAGCCTTATGTAGTATAAATAGTCTTTAGTGTGCGCGACTGAGCCCGACTTTTGGAAAAAGTGTGCGTAGCTTTTGAGCCCGTCGGCTATCCCCTGCCAGTTGGCAAAAAACGACGAGTAGAAAAGCGCGTACACGCAAAAGGCGCACAGTGCCGCGGCGGCGCAAAGAGCCGAAATTTTCAGCGCGCCGAGCTTTTTTATTTCGGCGACAATTTCGGAGTTTTTCTCTTTCTTTTGCGAAATAAGCAAAGCCGCAACCGCCGCGAAAATCCCCGCGAATACGATAATCGAAGTTTCCTTTGCCGACTGCAGAAGCCCCGCGCTTAAGCCGAAAGCGGCCGCCGCGGCAAGCGAGCGCGATTTTGCAAGCCAATAAAACGCCGCCGCGCACCAGAGCGCAAAGAGCGCGAAGAACGCCTCCTGCACAAAGTACGTCGAATATATCGCCGACATCGACGAAAACATAAGGGAAATTGCCGCGAATGTTCCCGTCGCCGCCGACCGCATCCAGCGCAGCTTTTCGCCCTTGCCGTTTTTTGAGGCGAAGCCCGCCAAAGCAAGCGAGAATATCGTAATTATAAAAATCGGGAAAAGAGTTTTGCGCGCGTCTTGAACGTCGAAAGTCTGCGCCTTGTCTTTCGGCATGAAGGCGTTTGCCCAATAGTAGAGGACAGGGCCGTGCGGGCCTTCGGGGTTGTACTTGTAGTCGCCGTTTTGGTGGAGCTTTGCGAATGTGAAAGTCTGCTCGCCCTCGTCGGCGTGGACGGCGCGGTTTTGGGCGTTTTTAAGGCGCATGCCCGCAGCCGCGGGCAGGGCGAAAACTATGGCGCAAATTAGTGCCGCAAAAAAGAATGCTGCGCAAAATTTTTTCATGTCAGTCGAAGTATTGGCGGAGCCTGTTTATGAACGCGGCGGGGGGCTTGATGGGAACCCCCTGCGAGTTTACGAAAGCGTGGATTGTGTACCCTTCGCAGAGCTTTTCATCGCCGCAAAAGACCTCGTATTCTATTTTGATTTTCACGCCCGGGCGCTCCTTTACGCAGGCGCGGATTGTCAGGACGTCGTCGAACTTCGCCGGGCGGATGAACTTTGAATGGACTTCGAGAACGGGCAGGTGGCAGCCCTTTGCGTCGAGCTCTTTGTACGAAAGCCCGACGGAGTCGAGCATCTCGACCCTCGAGACTTCGAACCAGGCGAAGTAGTTGCCGTGGTAGGCGACGCGCATTGCGTCGGTTTCGGCAAAGCGCACCCTGATTTTTGTTTCCGATGAAATCATAGAATTTCGTTTTGGATAATTTGTTCGAGCGTCTGGCGGCGGCGGATTAGCTTTAAAGAGCCGTCCGCTTTTAGCATAACTTCGCAGGCTTCGGGGTAGGAGTTGTAGTTCTTTGCGGGCATCGACGAGCAGTACGCGCCCGCGCCTTCGATTGCGCACAAGTCGCCGATTTTAGCCTCCTGCATAAGGCGGGGGCTGAGGCCTTCGGGGTCGCCCGCGGCGGGGGTTAGGATGTCGCCGCTTTCGCAGCAGTGCCCCGAGACGATGTAAGAAACTGCCTTTCCCGTCGGGTTTTGCGGGATTGCCACAATCGGGTGCTGCGCGCCGTAAAGCGAGGGGCGCAGAATTTCCGTCATGCCCGAATTGAGCTTCAGGAAAGTGTAGCCGTCCGCGCCGGTGTCGCAAATATCCTGGATTGTCGTTAAAAGGCATGCGCAGTTTGCAAGCAAGAACGTGCCCGGCTCGATTTCAAAATGCAGCTTGCGCCCCGTCTCGTCCGCAAAATTTTTTACGAGGTCTGCGACGGGTTTGCCAACCTCCTGCAAGTCCGTGCTCTTTTCGCCAATCATTCTGCCGACTTTGAAGCCGCCGCCCATGTTCAAGATTTTTACGTCCTCAAACCTGCGGACAGTGTCGAGGCTCATTTTAGCGACTTTCTGCCAGACTTTCGGGTCGGAGCCCGAGCCGATGTGCGTGTGTATTCTTACGATTTTAAGCCCGTATTTTTTTGCGGTTTCGAAAATTTGCGGAATGTATTCGTGCCAAATCCCGAAGGACGAGGCGGGGCCGCCGACGTTTGTGCGGTTTGTCCCGCCCGAGCCGAGCCCGGGGTTTATGCGTACGCCGACTTCGCCGTTTGGAACGCGCCTGCCGAAGTCTTCGAGCTGCAACAGCGAGCATGCGTTGTACTTTACGCCGAGGGCGTTTAGCTTTGCGATGTCGCCCGCCTTTTGCTGGCTTGAAAGCGATATGCGGCTTGGCTCTATTCCCGCGAGCATTGCGCGCTCGACTTCAAACTCGCTCGAGGCGTCGAAGTGCAGCCCGAGGGAGTTGAAGAGCCGCAGAATGTTGGCGTTGGACGCCGCCTTCATCGCGTATCGAGGCGTGATGCCGAAGGCGTTTGGGAATGCCAAAACTTTGCGCGCCTGTTCTATCAGCGCGCTTTCGCTGTACACATAGCAGGGCGTCGAAAATTCTTCGGCGATTTTTTTTGCCAAGTCTGGAGTCAGGAAGTGCAATTTTTCAATTTCCATAAATACAAAAAGACTCTACACTAAAATTTGGCTTTGTCAACCGCATCAATGACCGCGCCCGCCGTCAGAATTTCGGGCAGGACTATGGGCGGCTTTTTGAAGTCGGGCGAAAAAACGATGTTGAGCGGCACTCCCGAGCGACCGAATTTTTTTAGGTATTTTGTTATTTCGGGGTCTTTGCTTGTCCAGTCGGCGGTAAGCACAACGACATTGTTTTCGCCGAAAAAATTTCTGATTTTTTCGGTGTTTAGAACAGCCTTTTTGTTGGCGAGGCACGTCAGGCACCACGAGGCGGTGAAGTCGGCGTAAACGATTTTGCCCTCTTTGCGCAGCTCTTCGACGCGGCTTTCGCTCCACGCGCTTGCGTCCGCGGATTTTTTTTCGGCTATACCAGATGTCGCGCTATCGAATGCAAGATATGCGGAAATTCCGCCGAAAACAGCAAGGCTTGCAAACGCGAAAATCCGTTTTTTTGCCGAGTTTGCCGGCGGGGAGTATTTGCCGAAAAGCCACAGCGCAAACGCAAGAAGGAGTATGGCAAAGAGCATTTGCGCCATAGCGTCCGCGCCGCGCTCCTTTAAAAATACCGACAAAAGCCATATCGCGGTCGCAAAAAGCGGGAAAGCCAAAAACTGCTTGAAAGTTTCAAGCCAAGCTCCGGGGCGCGGCATGAATTTAGCAAGGCTCGGGATTGCCGAAAGCGCGACGTAGGGGAAAGCCATTCCAAGCCCGAGCGCGGCGAAAATTGCAAGGGCGGAAAAAATCGAAGCCTCCGAGGCGAGGGCAAAACCCAAAGCCGAGCCCATGAAAGGCGCGGTGCATGGGCTTGCGACAATTACCGCCAATACCCCGGAAAAAAACGCGGCGCCCTTGCCGCTTTTTTGCGGAATTTTCCCGCCCGCCGATGTCAGGCTTGCGCCGATTTCAAAAAGCCCCGAAAACGCAAAGCCCATCGCGCAGAAAAGGAAAACCAGAAACGCCACAAAGAGCGGCTCCTGCAGCTGGAAGCCCCAGCCGATTGCGCTGCCGAGGCTTTTAAGCCATATCAAAACCAATGCGAGCGCGCAAAAGCTTGCCACAATCCCCGCGCTGTAGAACGCCGCGTTTGCAAGCGCCGCCATTCTCGACTTGCCCGCGTCTTTTGCAAACGAAAGAATTTTTAGCCCGATTACGGGGAAGACGCAGGGCATCAAATTTAAGATTATCCCGCCCAAAAACGCGCCCAAAATTTCGTAAAAAACCGCCCCCGATTTCGCCGCGGAATTTTCCGCAGGCTCGATTTTTGCGGAAAGCCGCGCGGACTGCGGGATGCACTGCGTCTTTGAGCAGGCAAGCCACGAGGCTTTCAGCCCGATTTCCCCCGCGGCTCCGAAATTTTTCGGCGCGCGGATTTTTGCCGAAATTTTTGCGCCGCTTTCATAGACAAAGACTTTTAAGCCCTCTTCGAACTTCTCTTCGGGAGCTTGCCATGTTTGGCTTTCAAGCTCGAAGCCCTGCGGCAAAATCCATTCAAGGGCTGTGGCAAGCCCCGTTTGCCCCGGGTCTTGGGCGTAGATGTGCATCCCTTGGGGAATTTCAAATTTCGCCTCCGCCTCGAAGGCTTCGCCCGCGGAAATACGCTGCGGATTGAGGCTTAGGGCAAGCTTGACTTCCGAGGCAAAGCACGCCGCCGCCGACAGGATGAAAAATAAAAAAATTCTCATTTGCAAAAATTAACGCTTATACTATGTTGACAAATTGACAATTTATCAAGATTATTGTTTCAGAATTTACAAAGAAATCTTTTCCAAAAAACAGAAGGCATAAAATGGCAGGCTTAATTCAAGGATTATTTTCCAACGACATCGGCATCGACTTGGGAACGGCAAACACTCTCGTTTACGCCAAGGACAGGGGCGTGATTTTGAGCGAGCCGAGCGTCGTCGCGGTTTACAACAATTCCAAAAAAGTCTTGGCAGTCGGCGAAAAGGCAAAGCGCATGCTTGGCAGAACCCCGGGCAACATAACAGCCCTGCGCCCGATGAAAGACGGCGTCATTGCCGACTTTGAAATAACCGAGGCCATGCTGCGCTACTTCATAAACAAGGCCAACACCCACCTTAAATTCACCGCGCCGCGCGTCGTAGTGGCGGTTCCCTCCGGCATCACCGAGGTGGAGCGCAGGGCGGTTAAAGAGTCGGCAATCCGCGCGGGCGCGCGCCTTGTGTACCTTTTGGACGAGCCTCTCGCGGCAGCCATCGGCGTGGGGCTTCCGGTTTGGGAGCCGACAGCCTCCATGATTGTCGACATAGGCGGTGGCACGACTGAAGTCGCAATCATTTCATTGGCTGGCGTCGTGTTCGCAAAGAGCGTGCGCGTGGGCGGCGACAAAATCGACGACGAAATCATCCAGTACATGAAGCGCGCCTACAATTTGATGATAGGCGTCAGAATGGCGGAGGAAATCAAGATAAAAATCGGCTCAGCTTTTCCGCTCGAACACGAGCTTACAATGGAAGTCAAGGGGCGAGACAGCGTCGCTGGGCTGCCCAAGACCCTTCAAATCACCTCGCAGGAAATCCGCGAGGCTTTGGACGAGACTTTCAACAAGATAACCGACGTCATCGGCGAGGCTCTCGAGCACTGCCCGCCCGAGCTCAGCGCGGACTTGGTCGACAAGGGCATCGTCCTCGCGGGCGGCGGCTCTCTTATCAGAAACCTCAATTTGAGGATTACCGACCGCACGCTCATCCCGTGCTTTGCCGCCGACGAGCCCTTGAACGCGGTCGCAAACGGCACGGGCAAGGTTTTGAACGACCTTTCCTGGTGGGCTAACGAAAACTCCTGAAAAGGGGCTTGAATCTTGGCGTCCGCTCCACGCAACACCGCGCGCTTGAATATCGGAATTTTTATTGCGATAGTTGCGTTTTGTCTGATTGTCCCGCCAGCGGTTAAGAATTTTGCATCAGAGATGTTTGCGGAATTCCGCGCGCCGATGGATTCGCTGCCCTCGCACTTGCGCGACCTGCAGAAGTTTTGGTCTTTAAGCTCGCACTCGAAGCGCGACCTTATCGAG
>JAFXRX010000042.1 GCA_017526045.1 Opitutales bacterium | reverse complement strand
TTTCAAAATGAATAAGGGCGAAAGATTTTTGATTGTCGAAGACGTGATAACCCGTGGCGGCAGGGTCGACGAGTGCATAAAAATCATCAAGGAAAACGGCGGCACGCCCGCGGGGGTCGCCGTTCTGGTGGACAGAAGCGGCGGCAAGGCGAAGTTCGAAGTGCCTTGCGCAAGCCTTCTGGAATTTTCGTTCCCGACATACGAGCCCGACAATCTCCCGCCGGAGCTTGCGGCTCTTCCAGCGGAGCACCCGGGCTCGTAAAGTTTTCACGGCGATAAAAAATCCGCAAAACTTTGCGGATTTTTTTGGCGCGCGCGGGCAAAAACAAAAAATCACTCGCCGAAAAACGCGCGGATTTCAGCGGCTGTAATCTCCTTGCAAGTGCGCCTGCCATCGGGCGAAAACATCGGGCTTTTCGACATAAACAAGTCGTCCAAAAGAGAGTTTGCGGCAAACTCGCTTTCCACAATTTTCACGCCGCGCGACATCTTTACGGCAAGGCGCGCGAAAGTCTGCTCCGACAAATTCTTCCTGCCTATTTCAAAGCCCTCCTCGCGCGCAAGCTCGACAAAATCCTTTATAAAACTTTCGACGTCGGAAAAATCGAGCCAAAGCGGGATTGCGCCGACGCGGTAAAACCTCTCGCCGAACTCCTCGATTTCAAAGCCGCAAACATTGAAGCCGCGCAGGTTGCGCCTGAAAACTTCGTCGTCCGCCCTGTCGAATTCGATGTTTACGGGGATGAGCAGCGTTTGCGACTTCGGCTTTTCGCCGCCGAAGTTGCTTAAAATTTTCTCGTAATTTATGCGCTTTAGCGCGGAGGAAATCGACAAAATTACAAGCGAGCCCGACTGAGTCTCAAAAAGCGCGTATTTTTTTGAAAGGTGCTTCAAATACTTCCAGCCCAAAGTCGAGCTCGGGCGCAAATCCTCGGCTTTCGGCGGCGCGGCGATTTTCGCCGCGGGCGAAATTTCGTCAAAGTCAAAGTCCCGCGCTTTTTTCGGCGCGGCAAATTCCTCCGCCGCCAATTTCGCAGCCTCCTTTGCGGGATCCGGAATTTCCCTGCGCGCGGGGGCTGCGGGGATGAAATCGCTTTGCGCGGGCGCGGAATTTTTCTTGGAAAAATCTATGATTTCGCGCAGCTTTTCAGACTCCTGAAAATCGCGCGGGGGCGCGAAAGTTTTTGGAACTTGCGGGAAAGTTTTGGCGGGCGGCGGAATTTCAGCGCCTGCGCCCTGCCCACTTTCCGCGCCTATCGAATAGTTTTCGATTGTGTCGGCGACTGCGGCGAGAATTGCCGCGCGGAAGGCAAACTCGTTTTTCAGGCGGACTTCGCGCTTGGCTGGGTGGACGTTGACGTCGACAAAGCGCGGGTCGATTTCAATAAAAAGAAATGCTGCTGGATACTTGCCCTGGGGCATCGCGCTTTTGTACGCCTCTTTCAGCGCGGAAAAAACCGCGCGGCATTCGACGGGCCTGCCGTTTATGAAGGCGAAAATATTTTTCGAAGTCGGCCAAAATTCCGCGGGCTTGGAAACCGCGCCCGAAACCGACAAGCCAAAGCCGGTATAGGATTTCAGCGGAACAAGCTTTGAGGAAATTTCATCGCCGAAAATATTTTTTATGCGGGAGATTAAATCGGAAGTCGGCTTGGAGGCGAAAACCTGCCTCGAGTCCTCGCGCAGCGAGAAGGAAATCTCGGGCTTTGCAAGCGCGTAAAGCTTGCACATTTTTATGATGTGCGAGGCTTCGGTGTTGTCGCTTTTCAAAAATTTTCTGCGGGCTGGCACCGAGCAAAAAAGATCCTCGACGGTAATTTCGGTGCCGCGCGACATCGCAATTTCCCTTACCTGCCCGAACACGCCCGCGCGGACGTCGACGCGGTTGCCGACTTTCGCCCCCTCGGGCTTCGAGGAGATTGCGAATTTTGAAACGCTTGCGATGCTCGGCAAGGCCTCGCCGCGGAAGCCGAAGCTCAAAATGCTGTCGAGGTCGTCGGCTGTGCGGATTTTGCTTGTGGCGTGGGGTTCAAGGCAGGTTAAGAGCTGGTCGCGGCGCATTCCGTGCCCGTTGTCGGAAACTTTTATAAAGCTTTTGCCGCCGTTTTTAAATTCGATGCCGATGGAAGTCGCGCGCGCGTCTATGGAATTTTCGACAAGCTCCTTGACGGCGGCAGCCGGGCGCTCGATGACCTCCCCCGCCGCGATTTTATTTGCGACGTCGTCCGTCAGTATTTTTATTTCAGGCAGGTCTTGCTCCATAAACTTTTTAACTGCAACAACTCTAAAACAAACTTCCTCCTGCGCAAGCTTTTTTGAAAAAGCGGGGAGGAACAGAATAAAAAAAGCAATTTTTTCAAAATTGTAATATAGTGCTTACGTAAAAATAAAAGAGGCTTTTTTATTCTCTCTTTTCGGACTTTTTCCTCATTTAATTTTTGGCAGCGGGCGCACAGAAAGCTCTCAAATTGGGTGATAGACGAGCACAGCAAAAAGTGCGGCGAGCGGAGTGTATTAAAAACATACTCGACCGAGCCGCACTTTTTGATCGCGGAGTATATCACCCAATTTCAGAGCTTTATGCCGCCCGCGTCCCCATGTTTTTTTACGGCTCCACCCACTTGCCCGACTTCTTGATGAGCGAAATGAGATGCTCAATCGCCTCCTCCTGCGGGATGCCAATCTCGACGCATTCCTTGTTCTTGTAAAGATTTATCTTGCCGGGCGCGCCGCCGACATAGCCGAAGTCCGCGTCGCTCATCTCGCCCGGGCCGTTTACAATGCAGCCCATGATGCCGATTGTAAGACCCTTCAAGTGCTTCGTGCGCTCCTTGATTTTCGCGGCGGTCTCCTGAATGTTGTAAAGAGTTCTGCCGCAGCTGGGGCACGCCACATACTCCGCCTTGCTCTTCCTCGCGCGCGCCCCCTGCATAATTGCAAGGCACGCCTCGGCGTTGCGCTCGGGGTCTTTTGATATTGAAACAGAGGCGATGTCGCCGATGCCGTCTGTGAAAAGCGAGCCGATATAAATCGAGGCCTCCGTAAGCTTCATAGCCTCGTCGGCGTTTGGCGCGACGCACTTTTCCTCGTCGAATTTCAGCATAATCGGGCAGTCGAGGCGCAGCTTTTTGGCTTTTGCCGCAAGCATTCGCGCCTCGCCGACCGCGTGCCGCCCCGCTTTCGGCGCGGATGGAACAAGCACAATCGAGCCTTTGGGCGCGCTTCTTATGGCGCCGGCAAAATCTATCAAATTATCCGCCCCGATTTCCGCCGCGACAACCCCGCCGCGCGCCAGCGCGCTTTTGAGGTCGCCGGGCTCCTGGCATTTTACGAAAGCAAAATCGCCGCACTTGCCGGCGGAGTCGAATGAAAATTCCGCCTTTGCACTTTCGCCGCCGAACACTGCGACAGAGGGAACGCTTTCGCCGCCGACTTTCACGGAATTGATTTCCGCAACTTCGCTTTTGCGGCGGCTGTACGAATAAAAGTCCAAATCTTCGTCGATTTGCGCGGCGGCATGCTGCGCGCGGACTTTGTCGACGAGCTTTGCAAATTCAATCGCAACGGGAACTTCCTCGACGGGATCTTCGGTAAGGGAGACGCGGATTGTGTCGCCGATGCCGTCGAGCAAAAGCCCGCCGATGCCAATCGCGCTTTTTATGCGGGCGTCCTCGCCGAAGCCCGCCTCGGTAACGCCCAAGTGAAGCGGGTTTGAAAAGCCCTCTTTCTGCATCATGGCGACTGCGAGGCGGTAGGTTTGCGTCATTATGCGCGTGTTGCTCGCCTTGAAAGAGAACACAAAGTCGTTGAAATCCAGGTCGCGGCAAATGCGGGCGAACTCGAACGCAGCCTCGACCATGCCCAGGGAAGTGTCGCCGTAGCGGCTTATGATGCGGTCGGAGAGCGAGCCGTGGTTTGTGCCGATGCGCATTGCCCTGCCCAGCTGCTTGCACCTCAAAACAAGCGGGGCAAATTTGTCGCGGACTTTTTCGAGCTCCTCGGCGTACTGCTTGTCGGAGTATTCCACAATGCCAGAGAGCTTTTTGTCGCTGAAGTTTCCGGGGTTTACGCGGATTTTTTCGACGTGCTCCACTGCCTCCATTGCGGTTGCGGGCAGGAAGTGGATGTCGGCGACGAGCGGATTGTCAAAGCCAGCCGCCTTGAATTCCTTCGAGATGAATTTCAAGGCCTTTGCCGCCTCCAAATTCTGCGCGGTCAGCCTTATGATTTCGCAGCCCGCCTCGGCAAGCTGGATGCACTGCTTCACGGAAGATGCGACATCGGCGGTCTTTGTGTTTGTCATCGACTGTATTCTTATCGGGTTGCCGCCGCCGACGCCGACGCCGCCGACCATAACTTCGCGCGTCCTGGAGCGGACGCAATTAAATCTGGATATGCAGTAATTTTCCATAGTGTGTGTTATTTTTTGAAATTTATGTCGCTTGTGTAGTAAATTTTGTAGAGGCTTTCCAAGCGCTCTTCGGAATTGTCGCCGCTCCAGCGCATTATGTCAAAATATAAAACGTAGAACATGAGGCCGACGAACATCAGCATGAAAAAGCCCTGCAGCGCGGCGACCGCGCTTTCGGGGACGGGCTTGCGCATGATTTTGGAGACCGTTGCAATGAGCATGTGCCCGCCGTCCAAAACGGGGATTGGCAGCAAGTTCAATATCGCCAAATTTATGTTCACCAAAACCGCGAAAGAAAGCACGAGCGCGATGTCTATCATGGAAAATTTATACATCACCCTGCCTATGCCGACGGGGCCCGAAAGATGCTTTAAGCCGATGTCGCTCGAGGGGCTTACAAGGCTTTTGAGCGCGCCCCAAGTGCGGACAATGTTTTCCTTGAACTGCGCCGCGACATTCGGATGGACAATTATGCGCGAGTCGCGAATTTCGTAGCCCATAAGCATTTTTGCGTTAGGCTCTTCGATTTCGGCGGAAGCCCCCGCAGGCAGGAAAATTTCGCGTATGTTTGTGCCGTCGGGCGCGGACAAAACCAGCGAAGAATGCGAATTCGGGCGCGAATTGAGGCGCGCTTTCAGCTCCGCAAGAGTGGAAATTTCGCCGCCGCAGGCCTTGATTAGAACGTCGCCCGGGCGCGCGTTTGACAAAAAGCCGCAGCCCTCGTTCGCCCAAAAAACCGCGATGGCGGCTCTTGCATCGGACGTGTAATATTTTGACTTGTCGGACGAAAGCGACAAAAATTCCAGAAGCTTTTCCCCGCCCTTGTCTTTCAAAAGGCAAAGCGGCTTTGTCGTGAAAAACTTTTCGGGCTTGACGCCGAGCTCGACGCTTTCGCCGCCGCGCAAAACCTCGACTTTGACGCTTTCACCCTCTTTTAATTTGTTTAAAATATCAGCGACCTGGTAGTTTGAATACACCTTTTGCCCGCCGACTTTTTCGACGGTGTCGCCGACCTGCATGCCCGCTTTCTGCGCGGGCGAATTTTGCATGAGGGCGGCGACTTTCATGGACGAGGCGGGATAGACGCCAATCATTCTGATTTCGTCGCCCGTCTTCGGGTTCGTCTTGACTAAAACGGGGTTAACTTCGACATTCAAAATTTTTCCGCCGCGCTCTATTTTTATGCCGACCTGCGGCTTGCCGTCCTTCGACCTGCCCGTGCCCATCGCCACAAGCTCGGCAATTCCCGAAAAGCTGTCGGGGCGATTGGAATCGACCTCCAAAATTTTGTCGCCTGCGCGGATGCCCGCGGCGTGCGCGGGGCACGGAACTTCGATGTTGCCCGAATTTATCTTTTCGGGGACGAACCCCACGACTGTCGAAGTCTGCGAAACCGAAGTTGGCAAGCCCACAACCCAAACCACCGCCGCCAAAACAAGGGCAAAGAGAACATTGAAAAACGCGCCCGCGGCGGAGACAACCATTTTGTCGAAGTACGAAATTTTCGGCAGCGACCTCGCCAGCCGCTCCTCTTCGGACATTCCGTCATCGCCCCTGCCCTCGCCGCCTTCGAGCCTGCCCATATCCGCAAGCTGCGGCAGCGCGACGTACCCGCCGAAAGGCAAAAGCGATATGCGGTATTCGCAGCCGTCCTTCCCCTTCCACGCGCAGATTTTCGGGCCGAAGCCGATTGAAAATTTCAGAACCTTCAAGCCCCTCCACTTCGCCGCCAAAAAGTGCCCAAGCTCGTGCACGAAAATCGACCCGCCAAAAAACACTATCATTATGGCGATGCCGAGCGTGCTTTCAAAAATTGACGAAAATTCGGGCATTTCTACTTTCTTGCAAGTTTTTCAACAATCTCGGCGGACTTCGCCCTCGCATAGGCGTCGCGCTGCAAAAGCTCCTCTATTGAATTTACGCCGGAAGAGTCTATCGTCTCAAGAGCCTCGCCGACGACTTTGGGAATGTCGAGCCACGCAATTTTGCCCTTTATGAAATTTGCGACGGCGACTTCGTTTGAGGCGTTGAAAATCGCAGTGGCAGTCCCGCCTGTTTCGAGGGCGCAGAAGGCGTGCTTTAGGCACGGGAAGCGCGAAGTGTCTGGCGGGGCAAAGTCGAGATTAAGATGCTTTGTAAAATCCACCGACGGCAGAATTTGATTGCCGCGCTCGGGCACAAGCAGGCTGTGCTCAATCGGAAAAGTCATCGAAGGCGGCGCCATGTGCGCCAAAATCGAGCCGTCCTTGAAGCGTACCATCGAATGCACTA
>JAFXRX010000041.1 GCA_017526045.1 Opitutales bacterium | reverse complement strand
GGTGCGAACGGAGTGTACAAAAAAGGGTACTCGACTGAGCACCCTTTCTTGATCCCGCAGTTATGCAAAGCTATAACGCTTTTGCACCGCCCGCGTCCCCATGTTTTATTGCTGGCAGCGGGCGCACATAAAGCTCTCAAATTGGGCGAGATGCGAGGACAGCAAGAATGGGTGCGAACGGAGTGTACAAAAAAAGGGTACTCGACTGAGCACCCTTTCTTGATCCCGCAGTTATGCAAAGCTATAACGCTTTTGCACCGCCCGCGTCCCTAAACTTTGGTCCCCGAGGGAACGATGCCGTTTTTCAGGACAATTATCACGCCGTCGCGGACATACAAATCGCCCTCTTCCCACTTGTCGGGCTTGCCGTCGGGCGAAAGCTCTACATTGTCGCCAATGCGCGCATTCTTGTCGATAATGGCGTTGCGAATTTTGCAGTTCTTGCCGATGCCGATGCGCGGGACGCCCGCCTTGTCGTCGGCGAGCTTCTGAGCCTCGCTTTCAAACATGTCCGCGCCCATCATGACGACGTTTTCAAGCGAAGAATTTTCGCGTATGACGGAGCGCACGCCAATCATGCAGCGGCTCAGCTTCGCCTTTTTGATTACGCAGCCCTCGGCAACGTTGGCGTGGTCCATGGAGCTGTCGTAAATCTTGGAGCTTGGCAGATAGCGCGTGTGCGTGTAAATCGGCTTTTCCTGGTTGTAGAAATTGAATTCTGGGGTATCGTCGGTAAGGGCGAGGTTTGCCTCGAAGAAGGCGTCGATTGTGCCGATGTCTTCCCAGTAGTCGTCGAAGATATAGGCGCAAAGCTTCTTGCTGCCCAAAAGCCCGGGGATGACTTCCTTGCCGAAGTCGATTTCCGTGCCGCGCATTTTTTCCTCCAAAACTTTGGCTGAGAAAACGTAAATGCCCATGGAGGCGAGGCAATAGTCCTTGCTCTTGTCTTTGAGCGACGCCTTCAGGCTGTCGGAAATCACAAGCGACTGGATTACGTTTTTATCCTTCGGCTTTTCGACAAACTCGGTGATGTTGAGAGAAGAGTCGACCCTCATTATGCCAAGCTCGCTTGCCACTGAAGTTGGCATGGGCTTTGCCGCGATTGTTACGTCGGCGCCGCTTTGCTTGTGGGCTTCGACGAGTTTTTTCAGGTCCATTTGATAGAGCTGGTCGCCCGACAAAATCAGGTAATATTCGCAGTCGGCGGACTGGAAGTGGTGCATATTTTTGCGGACCGCGTCGGCGGTGCCCTGGTACCAGTTGCCGCCGGCGTCGGTCTGCTCGGCGGCGAGAATGTCCACAAAGCCGCCTCCGAAGGGGTCGAACTTGTAGGTCTGCTGGATGTGGCGGTGCAGCGACGCGGTGTTGAATTGCGTAAGCAAATAAATGCGCTTGCAGCCTGAATTTATGCAGTTGCTGATGGGGATGTCGACGAGCCTGTATTTCCCCGCCAGGGATACGGCGGGCTTGCAGCGGGCTTTTGTCAGGGGATAAAGGCGGGTGCCTCTGCCTCCGCCCATAATAATGCTTATGACTTTTTTCATACGGGGGCTTAGAGTATGTTTATTTTTAAAAAAAATCAAACGAAAAAGTTTTCAACTTAAAAATACCACAAAAACGGATTTTTGCGCGGGCAAAAATTTTCGGGAAGAAAAAGGCGTTGCGGGCGAATTTCGAAAAAATTTCCCGTAAAAAAAGCGCAAAAAAAACGGCTCCGAAAAATTCCGAAGCCGACTGTAAAAATGGTGGTAAGGACTGGATTCGAACCAGTGAACGGCATAACCGAACGGATTTACAGTCCGCGCCCTTTAGCCACTTGGATACCTTACCAGGCATTTTTTAAAGTCATTCACGCTACCATTTTTTTGCCTCTTGCCAAGCTTTTTTTTAAATTTTTTCGGCGGGCGAAAAAAGCGGCGTTTTTGCGCGCCGCAAGTTTTCCGAAAAATTTTTTGCTTCGGGCGCGAATTTCAGCGCGCGGGCGGCATTTCGCCCATTTGGATTTCGCCGCGCAAAGCCTTGCCGATTTCGCCACTCAAATACAAATAGTAGTCGCTGCCCATTCCCTCGTTTGTCAGGAATTTGCAGCCGCCCGCCTCGGGGACGTCGTCGCGGATTTTAAATATGGCGGTGCCCTCGTCGACTTCGTCGAACATTGCAACGTATATCATTTTGGAGCCGTTGTCTATCATGGCCTTTGCGAGCGTCCAGTAAAATTCGCCCTTCAGGCGCGGAGCCCAGTTGAACTCCGTCTTTTGCCCGCGCGTGTTCATCAAGTTGTGCCAGCTGAAGCCCGGGTAGATTACGGGGGCATAGTCGACCTTCTTTTCCCCGCAAAATTTCACGTCCTTTGAGACGCGGTCGTTCAAAAGCGCAAGCAGCGCGTCCTTTGTGGGCTTTGTGCCGTCGAGCTTGAACCTGCCGGGGTTCCAGGGCGAGACGATGTCGCACATTTCTATGAGCTCGTGGAGCTTCGGGTCGGGCAGCGTGTCGGCGTCGAGCGTGCGGAATGTGGGCGGCACGCCAAGCATAATCGAGCAGCCCCCGTATTCCTTGTCCTCCTTCAAAAATCTTATGAACTTTTCAATGCCCGAGCTTTCGAGCTCGTAAGGCCTGTCGACAAAGCCCAAGCCCCAAATCGAAACGAGCGGCTTGCCGTTGTGGAACAGATAGTTTGTGTTTTCGCCCCCAGTAATTTTCAGCTCGTCAACCAAGAACTTCCAGTCGTCAATCAGCCTCTTTGAGATGTCCTGCCCCCTGCGCGCGCCCGAGAGGTCGTACATTACAACAAGAGCCCTGCCGTATTTTTTCGAAGCCTGCTGCGCGTTTTTTAAAATGTGGATTCCGTCGTGGCGGAAGTGCGGGTTCGTCGAGCCGAAAAACCTCTGCACCATCGCCCCGTCGATGCCGTATTCCTTCAT
>JAFXRX010000359.1 GCA_017526045.1 Opitutales bacterium | reverse complement strand
GTGGTTTGACACGGTTAAAATCATGTTCACGGAATTTTCGGGTATCTCCGATTTCAAAATGTGCGAAAACAGATCCTTGTCGCGCACGCCCCACTCCACCGTGCCGTAAACGTCGCCCATTTGCTCTCCGCCAACGACGCGGTCGAAACAGTTGAAATACGCAAATTCGCCCAACCCAAGCCATGTGCTCTGGCCGCCGTAATAGAAAGCCGCAGTATAGCCCAAAAGCTTCATGTATTTTGCGAAGGCGAAATCTTTCGTCTTTTTCGGAACGCCCTTCACCGAAACGCCGGTGCTCGGCAATCCGCTTATAATCGACGAAACCGTTGACATCGTTCCCGCGCCCGCGGGAAATCCGCGCCTTGTAAACACCGCGTTTTTTGCGAGAGCCTTCGTGTTTGGAATGACGTCGTAGCCGGGCAAGTCCGCAATCATGGGCCAGCCCGAATGGCTTTCGCAAATCAGCACGAATATGCGCGAAGGCCTTTCAATAACGGCGCCTTTGGCCTTGCGCGAAAGCGCGGCGTCGATGTCGTCGTCGCGCCCGAAAACCTCGCGCGCAAACCACGGAAGGTCGCTTTCCTTTGCGTTGAAATTTTTAAGCCCGCCGGAAAATTTTTCCGACAAAAATCTCGATATTTCCGTTTTAAGGCAATACGCGGAAGTCGGTATCAAATTGTTCATGTACGCAGAGGGGGTAACGGCGGTGTCGCGCAGCTGAAGCGGCCTGCCCGAGAGGCGCCCGCCCCTCAGCAGCAAAAACAAAACAAACGCGTACAAAACCGCGGCGGGGACGGAATATTTAAGCGGCGGCCTTTCGGAGCGCCCCCCGCCTGCTCCGAACAATTTTTTCACTAAAAAAACCACTAAAACCGAATAAACAGCCAACGCCAATGCAATCGTAAAAACGGGGTACTGTTCCAAAATCGTGTTGCCGATTGCCCCTGCGTCGTCAAAGAATATGCCGAAAATCCAAAAGTTGAACTGGCTTTTGTACTCGAAGAAATAGCATACGTTTATAACTGCGATTATAGACGATAAAATTACGGCAATATCCGCGTAAATCCGCTTGATAGTTGTAAATTCCCGCCCTATAAAAAGCCCCAAAATCGTCAAAAACGCCGAAGGAACAAGAAAATACGCGGCGGTCATTAAGTCGAACCGCGCGCTCATCGCAAGCCATTCAAGCGAAAACTCCGCTTCGGGGTCGGGATATAAAAAAAATACGGCAAATCTGCCCGCGCAATAAATAAGCGCAATTGCCGCAAACAAAAACAGGTCTTTTTTTATGTTGTTCATATTTGTGTCAAATTGTTTTTTCCCACCTGCCGTCGGTGCGCTTTTTAACCGCGCAGGAAAGCTCAAGCGAGAGCATTGCCGCCAAAACTTCGGAAATATCAAGGCCTAAGCGCTCGGAAATTTCATCTGCCGAAAGCGCGTCGCCCTTCGAGAGCAGCTCATGGATTTTTCCCTCGGCGGAGCCATTTCCAAATTCTGGCACGCCATTTTCGGCGGTCTTGCCGCCGCCAAAATTCAGCTTAAACTGCCCCGAATAGCCGAGCTCTTCCAAAATGTCCTCGACGCAAGTCGCCATGCGCGCGCCCTCCTTTATCATCAAGTGGCAGCCCGCGCTCGTGGGCTGGTCTATTCTGCCGGGGACCGCGAAAACGTCCCTGCCGTTGTCGCATGCAAGGCGGGCTGTAATCATGCCGCCGCCGCGGACGTCGCTTTCGACAAGCAGCGTCGCGCAAGACATGCCCGCAATTATTCGGTTTCGCATAGGAAATGTCTGGCGGTCGGCGCGCATGCCGAATGGATACTCGCTTATGACCGCGCCGGTTTCGATTATCTTCCTGTACAAATCGACATTTTCGGGCGGATAGACAATGTCGATGCCGCATCCCATTACGGCGATTGTCTTCGAGTTCGAGTCGAGAGCCCCCTGGTGGGCGCAGCTGTCGATGCCG
>JAFXRX010000358.1 GCA_017526045.1 Opitutales bacterium | reverse complement strand
GGAAAGCGAAGGCGGCAAAAGCCCCTTTGTGCGCCTCCTGGAAAAAATCGAGGAAATCGAGGGGGTAGAAAGAATCAGGTTTGTCTCGCCCCACCCCGCGTTTTTTAAAAGCGACTTGATTGAGGCTTATTCGCGGCTCAAAAAAGTCTGCGAGTACGCGCACCTGCCGCTACAGTCGGGAAGCGACAGAATTTTGCGGGAAATGCGCCGCCCCTACACTGCCGAAAAATTCGTAAAAATCGCGAAGGCTCTTAAGGGCTCAAAAGACGTTTTCTCGCTTTCAACCGACGTGATAGTCGGCTACCCGGGCGAAACTGAAGAGGATTTTTTTGAGACCTGCCGCGTGTTCAAAGAATGCAGCTTCGACATGGCGTACATTTTCAAATACAGCCCCCGCCTCGACACTCCCTCCGCGGAGATTGCCGACGATATTTCCGAAGAGGAAAAGGAGCGCAGAAACCAAATTCTTTTGGAAATACTGCGCAAGCAGTCGCTCGAATTCAACGAAAGGCTCGTGGGCACCTCGCAGGAAGTTTTAATCGAAGGCAAGGCAAAGCGCGGCGCGGAAAATCTGCTCGGGCGCACGCGCACTCACAGAAAGGTGGTTTTCAAAGCCCCCGAAGAGCTTGTCGGAAAAATCGCCCGCGTAAAAATTTTGCGCGCGGGGGTTTCGGCAATGGACGGCGTTTTGGAGTAAAATTTTTTTTACTTGCCCGCAAAAAGCGCGAACGATTTAGGCGGCAGGACTATCGAATTTTTGTCGAAAAAGTTTCCTTCCGATATTCCGTTTTGGTCGAAGCGCGAGATGTCCGCAATCTGCTCGAATGCCGATAAATCCAGGCCGTCCAGCGGCAGGCTTACAAACTCCGCCGAGGGGTTGAACGCCGCGAAAATCCGCCGCGCGCCAATCGAATTGTCCGCGTTGAAAAGCGCGCCCGCAGCTGACGTTTTTTCGGACTTAAAGAATTTTATGTAGGATTTTGAATAGCGGTTTTCAAGGCGCAGCGCCTTTGATTTTTCGCCCAGCCTAAAATCCATAAACGCCCGAACCCACGAGCGCAGCCCCGTGTATTCCGCGCCGCGGGCGTAGTCGAGCGCGTTCAAGTCGCCGCGCAAATAGGTGTTATTTTCGCCCTTTTTTGTGCGCAGCAAATCCGCGCCCTCCGCCATCATCGGAATGCCGATGCTTGAAAGCACAAGCGCGACGCACATTTTGTAGGTCTTTATTTCGGAGACATTCGGCGTTTCGGGGGTGGACGAAATTCTGTCGAGCAGGCAGTGGTCGTCGTGGCTTTCGACGTAGTTTACGGTTTGAGCCGGCCACGAGGCGTAGAAATTTTGCGAGCCTGCAATATAGTAGCAAAAGCCCTCGAAGTTGCCCGCGCCCTTCGCGTACGAGAGCATAAATTCGCGGAAGCCGTCGTTCCAGTAGGAAAAGCCGGTGTCGTAAAGAGCGCCAGAAATGTTGCCCCTGAAGCTCCAGGGCTCGGCAATCAAAATTATGCCGGGCTTTATTTTTTTGAGCTCGAACTCGATTTCCGAAAGCACGTCCGCGCCCAGCAATTCCGCCAAATCAAAGCGAAAGCCGTCGACGTTGTAGCGCGAAACAAAATGCTTTAGGCTGTCGATTATCAGCTTTTTAGACATGGGAGCGCCCGCGCGGAAGTCGTTGCCGCAGCCGCTGAAATTTATGAGATTATTGTCTTTTGTGGTGTTGAAATAATACTGCTTGTCGATGTGCAGGAGATGGTTCGGCTCGCCGACGTGGTTGTAGACGACGTCCAAAATTACGGCGATTTTCCGCTCGTGGAAGGCGTCGACCATTTCGGCAAAATCCTCCGCCTGGCTCATAAATTCGGAGGCGTACGCCGACGCGGGCGCAAACCAGTTTACGGGCATGTAGCCCCAATGGTAGTCGCCGATGTTTTTGTTGTCGAACTCCTGTATCGGCTGCAATTCGACTGCGTTTGCCCTCGCCTTCAAGAGGTAGCAGTCGTCGGATTTAAGCCATTTTGTAATTCCCTTAAAGCCCAGCTTTTCGCGCTCGGCAATCCATGCGGGAGCGTTTTTTAAAACGTCGCGCACGTGGATTTCCATAATAGACAAATCCTGCCAATGCGGCGGCTCGAACGGAACTTTCGCGCGCGGGGCATGCGCGGGGTTTACGATTTTTGCGACCCCGTCCCTGCCCGTCAAAAGCTCGGCGTAAGGGTCGATGATTTCTTTGTCGGGGTCGAAGCAAACGGAGGAGTTGAGGTTTCTGCCCAAAACCTTGTAGGTGTAAAATTTGCCCGACAAATCTTCGCTAAAATCCAGACGCCACAAGGCGCCGTCGAAGGTCTGCATATCGTGCGCCGTCGGGGTGTCCGAAGGCAGGTCGCGCAAGAGAAGCTTCACTTTGTCAGCCCGCGGCGCGAACAATTTAAAATGCGTTCCGCCGTCGGAAAAGCTTACGCCCATTTTGGAGTCGTAATTCGATTCGAGCAAAAGCTTCGCGGCCTCAATCAAAATCTTGCGACCGCCGCATTCGACATACGATTCCTCGCGCAAATCGCAGGCGTGCGGGGACTGCAGCAGCACAAAATTTTTGCGCGTGCGCGAAAACAAAAAACGCAAATTCGCGTTGCCCTCGGCGTCGTACTCCAAATTCGGCGCGTCCCCGCGCGGGTGGAACCACCTGCCCTGCGCGTTCGCGAATTTAAACAAAAACTTCTTGCGCAAATCCGTAAATTTCGAGGCGGGGACAGAAAGCTCGTATTCGAATTCCCCCGCGCCGCGCTTGAGCTTCCACTCCTCTTTGCCGACCGCCTCTCCCCAGCCGTTGAAGTTGCCGCACAAATAAAATTCTCCCCGCCCGTGGCGCGCCACATTGTGGAAATTCACGCTGTTTAAAAAGAAATGCACAAAGCCGCCCTCGATGTAATACGAAGTGTAGGCGGCAAATTCGGGCCCCGTCGCGTAGCGCGCGGAGCATTCTATTTTTTCGCCGCCCGACTCCAAAAAAATTTCGGGGAGCTGCTGCAAATCCCGCTCGAATAGAACGCCCGCGCAGCTCTGCGTGTGCCACCATGCCTTGAAAATTCCCATATCTTACTTGCCGGATTTTTTTTCGACAACAACGCCCGCACCGTTTTTCGAGGAAAACGCGGGGGAGTCGAACTTGAATATTATTTCGTTTTCGCCGACGTAGCCGAGCGTCTCGCGCACGACGCGGGCGGCGAAATCCTCGTCGGTTGCGACGCGCTCGAAATACTCCTTTTTAAATTCGTTGTCCGCCTTGATTTTTGCGGCCTTGTCCTTCAGGGCGTTCGTCTTTTCAAGAAGCTCGCCCCTCTTGCAGTAGGCGTCGTAGTTCGCAATGCCGAAATAAACGCACGCCGCGACGCACGCGGCCGCCACCAAAAACACCATTGCGCCCCCGATTTTAGATGTGCCCTTCTTTGACATTTGTATTAAATATGCTTTCGCCCCGCCCGCATGTAAAGCGATTTTTGCAATTTTTTTGCGGATTTTAAAGAAAATGCGTTTGACGTTTAAAGAAAAAAAATGCAAACTGAATACTCTAATGAAAATTATCGAAGGCAAAATATTAGACATTGATTTCGAGCTTTTAAACTCCCACCCGCGCATAAACGAAAATCTCGCCGCGGCGACAGTCAGGGGACTTTCAAAAAAGACGTCTCTGCACCACATATACGACGCATCTCTAAACAAATCCATGAACCGCGGGACGTTTCTTGCCCTCTGCCTCGCGCTAAAAGACTACATCTTAAAAAATTTTGCCGAAGAAAAGCGCATAGGAATTATTCTGCCCTCGGGCATCGCGGGCGCCGCCGTAAACATAGCAGTCCAAATGGCGGGCAAAGTCAGCGTAAACATAAACTTTACAATGGGCCCCGAAGCCGCGCGCGCGTGTTTTAGAAAAGCCGAAATTAAAACGACCATAAGTTCCGACAAGCTGCGCCAAAAAGTTTCCCAAAAAACGCCCGACTTCCCGTGGGGCGAAAATTTTTGCGACATCGCAAACATACTTAAATCGATTGGCAAAAAGGGAATATTAAAAAAGCTCTTGGCGGTCAAGCTGCTGCCCGCAAGCCTGCTTATAAAACTTTTCAAAATCCCCACTATTGGCGGCGACAAAGAGGCGTCGATTATTTTTACAAGCGGCAGCGAGGGTGAGCCGAAGGCGGCCGTTTTGACGCACTACAACCTCATGGCAAACTGCCTGCAAATGCTTTATACCGACATTATCCCGCCCGAATATTCGCTGCACGCGAACCTTCCCCTCTTCCACTCTTTCGGGCAAAGCATACAAGTCTGGTTTACTTCGATTTTCCCGCACAGAGTCGTCGCGGTCGCAAGCCCGCTTGAAATCAAGCAGAACTTCGACGTCATGGAAAAATGGAAGTCGAACATAATGATTTCAACGCCGACTTTCCTGCGCTCCTACTACAAAAAAGGCGACCCCAAGCAGGCGGAAAGCCTGAAAATTGTAATCGCGGGTGCGGAAAAAACGCCCGAGGGCTTCAAGGAAATGTGGGAGAAAAAATTCCCCAACTCGGCGTATAAAATCGGCTACG